>JALTLF010000068.1 GCA_027005735.1 Chromatiales bacterium
AGGCCAAGCGCATGCTCGGCCGCACGCCGGGCAATATCGTCGCCATCCGGCCCATGCGCGACGGCGTCATCGCCGACTTCACCGTCACCGAGAAGATGCTCCAGCATTTCATCCGCAAGGTCCACGAGTCGCGCTTCTTCCGTCCCAGCCCGCGCGTGCTGATCTGCGTGCCCTGCGGTTCCACCCAGGTGGAACAGCGCGCCATCCGCGAGTCCGCCGCCGGCGCCGGCGCGCGCGAGGTCTTCCTCATCGAGGAGCCCATGGCCGCCGCCATCGGCGCGGGCATGCCCATCAACGAGGCCAGTGGTTCCATGGTGCTGGACATCGGCGGCGGCACCACCGAGGTGGCGGTCATTTCCCTCTCGGGCATCGTCTATTCCGCCTCGGTACGCATCGGCGGCGACCGCTTCGACGAGGCCATCATCAGTTACGTGCGCCGCAACTACGGCAGCCTCATCGGCGAGTCCACCGCGGAGCGCATCAAGCACGAGATCGGTAATGCCTATCCCGGCAACGAGGTACGCGAGATGGAGATCCGCGGCCGCAACCTGGCCGAGGGCGTACCGCGCAGTTTCACGCTGACCAGCAACGAGATCCTCGAAGCCCTGCAGGAACCCCTGTCGGGCATCGTCAGCGCGGTCAAGACCGCGCTGGAACAGACCCCGCCCGAACTGGCCGCCGACATCGCCGAGCGCGGCATGGTGCTCACCGGCGGCGGCGCCCTGCTGCGCGACCTGGATCGCCTGCTCATGGAAGAAACGGGCCTGCCGGTGATCATCGCCGAAGATCCCCTCACCTGCGTGGCGCGGGGCGGTGGTCGCGCGCTGGAGATGATCGATGAACACGGTGGTGACCTGTTCAGCGTCGAATAGGCCCGCGCGGCGGGGCACCGTGGTTTTCCGCAGTCGCATGTGAGGCGCCGTTATCAAGCTTCTCTTCGTCCAGGGTCCTTCCATCGGCACGCGGCTGTTGCTGCTCATGTTGCTGTCCGTGGGCCTCATGAGCCTGGACCAGCAGACGCGTTACGGCAACCATATTCGCGCCAGCCTCAGGCTGCTGGTTTATCCCCTGCAATATGTCATCACCGTGCCGGGTGATCTCTCCAGCTGGATCTCCGACGAGTTCACCAGCCGCAGCGCCCTGCAAAAGGAGAACGACATCCTGCGCACGCAGAACGAGCTGCTCAAGGCGCGCCTGCAGAAATTCATCTCGCTGGAAGCGGAAAACGTGCGCCTGCGCCAGCTCCTGCAATCCTCGAAGAAGGTCGGTGAACACGTGCTGGTGGCGGAACTGGTGTCGGTGGATCTCGATCCCTACCGGCGCCTGGTGATGCTCAACAAGGGCTCGCGCCAGGGCGTCTTTCTCGGCCAGCCCCTCATCGACGCCAAGGGCGTGATGGGACAGATCATCCAGGTGGACGCCCTCA
>JALTLF010000069.1 GCA_027005735.1 Chromatiales bacterium
CGGATCTCGCCATCCTGGATCTCATGTTGCCCGGCCTCGATGGCTTCCAGCTCATTCGCACCCTGACCGAGGCCGGGGTCCTCGGGGCCGACCAGGTGATCGCCCTCACCGCCCTGTCGGCGCCGGAAATCGAGCGCCACGGTGGTCTGCCCGAGGAGGTCGCGGTGGTGCGCAAGCCCGTGGAGGTGGAGCAACTGCGCGCCCTGGTGGATCAAAAGCGCGCCCAGCTGGACCTGGCCGCCGCCGGCTGACCCCCCGCGGCTCCAACTTCAGCCCCACCCCTGCTCCCTTGCCCCGTCTCCGGGGGAGAGGTCAGCGCTTACTCACGCCCAATTCCCCTGCACAGCTTACGCCTATAAAAAACAGTATTTTTTATCCCTTGATAAATAATACTTGGGCAACTATATTAGAAAACGGTTAAATGCTTAAACATGACAGGAGGTACTGCCATGACCGGTTTGATCAAGAACTTCCCCGCCGACGGCGTGGTCACCATCAACCGCGTGATCCTCAAGCCCGAATACACCGTCGATGATCTGGAGGAGCGTGTCGCCTACCTGTGCGAAAACGTCAAGACCTACCACTCCGAGACCGGCTTCATCGGCGGCTTCGTCGCCCTCAACAGCGGCCAGGTTTCCAACGAGGGCTCCACCGTGGGCCAGGCCGTGGAGAGCCCGCTCAAGGGCAAGGAAGCGCTCATCGTGACCTTCTGGAAGACCTTCGAGGATCACGAGGCCTCCCACCGCTCCGAGACCTTCCAGCCCCTGTTCCGCAAGGTGCTGGAGCTGTGCGAGAACGGCAACGAGGAGATCGCCTACCAGATGCTGTGGTCCGGCGCGGCCTACAGCCCGGAGGAAGCACGCGCCGCCCGCGCGGCCAAGGAATCCGCC
Source organism: Chromatiales bacterium (assembly GCA_027005735.1). GTDB lineage: Bacteria > Pseudomonadota > Gammaproteobacteria > CAMYNG01 > CAMYNG01 > HyVt-448. The sequence goes on from JALTLF010000069.1 coordinate 891, forward strand.
GCGGCCTGAGCACCCCACCCACCCCCGCCGACCCCGCCCCGGGGTCGGTCTCACGGCCCCGTCCCCCGGCGGGGCCGTTTTTTTGTGCCCCGCCGGGCGCGGCCCGCCTTCTATAGCCGTATAAATTTCACTATTATTTTGTCGCCGCGAGAGTGTTGTATAGTTGCTCACCCTTTTGAATTTGCCAGCCCGCCCGTTCCCCCTGCCGGAGGCACCGGCCAGCGTGGCGGCCCGCCGACCTTTAGCAACGAGGACATGTAAGGATGATTAAGCCAGTAGGTTCCGACGAGCTCAAACCCCGCTTCGTCTACGACACCACCGAACACGAGAAACTGAGCGCCGAGGCCGAGTCCCTGCCCTCGGTGATCATCAGCTCCCAGGCCGCGGGCAACGCGGTCATGCTGGGCGGTGGCTATTTCACCCCGCTGGAGGGCTTCATGAACGTCGCCGACGCCATGGGCGCGGCCGAGAACATGACCCTCACCGACGGGACCTTCTTCCCCGTCCCCATCCTGTGCCTGCTGGAAGATGTCTCCGCCATCCAGGGCGCCAGCCGCATCGCCCTGCGCGACCCCAACGTGGAGGGCAACCCGGTGCTGGCGGTGATGGACGTGGAGAACATCGAGGAAGTCAGTGACGCGCAGATGCGCACCATGACCCAGAAGGTCTACCGCACCGAGGACATGGAGCACCCCGGCGTGGCAGCCTTCAACAGCCAGGGCCGCATGGCCGTCTCCGGTCCCATCCAGGTGCTGAACTTCAGCTACTTCATCGAGGAGTTCCCCGACACCTTCCGCACCGCGGTGGAAATCCGCAACGAAATCAAGGAGCACGGCTGGAAGAAGATCGTCGCCTTCCAGACCCGCAATCCCATGCACCTGGCCCACGAGGAGCTCTGCCACATGGCCATGGAGCGCACCGGCGCCGACGGACTGGTGATCCACATGCTGCTCGGCAAGCTCAAGCCCGGCGACATCCCCGCCCCGGTTCGTGACGCCGCCATCCGCAAGATGGTGGAACTGTACTTCCCACCCAACAGCGTCATGGTCACCGGCTACGGCTTCGACATGCTCTATGCCGGCCCGCGCGAGGCCGTCCTGCACGCCTACTTCCGCCAGAACATGGGCGCCACCCACTTCATCATCGGCCGCGACCACGCCGGCGTGGGCGACTACTACGGCGCCTTCGACGCCCAGACCATCTTCCACGAGGAAGTCCCCAAGGGCGCGCTGGACATCGAGATCTTCGAGGCCGACCACACCGCCTGGTCCAAGAAGCTCAACAAGGTGGTCATGATGCGCGAGGCCCCGGATCACTCCAAGGAAGACTTCGTCCTGCTGTCGGGCACCAAGGTGCGCGAGATGCTGGGCCAGGGCATCGCGCCGCCCAAGGAGTTCTCGCGTCCCGAGGTGGCCCAGATCCTCATCGAGTACTACCAGGGGCTCGAGAAACAGGCCTGAGCCACCACAGCGCCACCGGTGCAGGCGAAAAACCCCGCCCCGCCCGGCGGGGTTTTTCTTTGCGCGCCGCGCCGAACGGGCGCCGTTTCCATATAAGAAAACTCTGATATTCCCCCATCGCCAGGGGTGCGCGGAAGCGATCCTGAACAAATTGAGAGACTTACCAATCCCCCTATCCCGAATGTTTGACTCAAATAAATTCCGCTTATAGCAAACATTGTAAAACTATGGTTTTTAAGGAATAAACGGCTTTATTTTGCGCTTAAAAGCCGCTAAGTTAAGCCCCCCGGCGGGTTGTATGCCGGCATCCGGGGCGACCCGGAGGGGAGGAGAAACGGGCGACCAACCACCTTCCCGAAGACGACAACACAAATTGCATACCTGTGCATCCACCGGACAGGTAAACGACAACTTCATCGTATCGGCCGGCGTCGGCGGATACCGCTCTGAAGATTATTTTTAGTTAACTAAAAACACGTAAGGAGTCTCACCATGCCTACATTTGTACGCACCGACAAGTGCGACGGTTGTAAGGGTCAGGACAAGACGGCATGCATGTACATCTGCCCTCATGATCTGATGAAACTGGACAAAGACGGTTCTGAAACCGGCCACGCCATGAAGGCCTTCAACCAGGAACCGGATCAGTGCTGGGAATGCTACAGCTGCGTCAAGATCTGTCCGCAGCAGGCCATCGAAGCCCGCCACTATGCCGACGTCGTCCCGCTGGGTGGTTCCGTACAGCCCCTGCGCGGCACCGACTCCATCATGTGGACCATCAAGTTCCGCAACGGCACCATGAAGCGCTTCAAGTTCCCCATTCGCACCACCCCGGAGGGTTCCATCGATCCCTACGGCGGCAAGCCCGAAGCCGACATGTCCAAGATCGACGAGCCGGGCTTCTTCGTACAGTGCAATGGTTACCGCGCCGGTGATCCCAGCGAACTGATCTGCAAGTAACGACCTATCTCAAAGAGTATTTAGAGGAAAACAATCATGGCAGGAGAATTTGGTAATCCTGAAATCGTTGAAGAGAGTGTCGACATTCTCCTCATCGGTGGTGGCATGGCGTGCTGCGGCGCGGCTTATGAAATCATGCGCTGGATCGACGCGGCCAAGAAGGAAGGTCACGACCTGAGCGTCAAGCTGGTCGACAAGGCCGCCCTTGACCGTTCCGGCGCCGTCGCCCAGGGCCTGTCGGCCATCAATACCTACATCGGTACCGAGCAGGATCCGGCCGACTACGCCCGCATGGTCTCCAACGACCTCATGGGTATCACCCGCGACGACCTGGCCTATGACCTGGGCCGCCACGTCGACGAGTCGGTCCACCTGTTCGAAGAGTGGGGTCTGCCCATCTGGAAGACCGACGAGAATGGCGAGCGTCACAACGGCGCCGAGGGTCTGCCGCCGCTGGCCGAAGGCGGCAAGCCGGTACGTTCCGGTAAGTGGCAGATCATGATCAACGGTGAGTCCTACAAGTGGATCGTCGCCGAGGCCGCCAAGAAGGCCCTGGGCATGGAAAACATCCAGGAGCGCGTCTTCATCGTCAAGCTGGTCAACGACAAGAACGACCCGCACCGCATCGCCGGCGCCGTCGGCTTCTCCGTGCGTGAGCACAAGGTCCACGTCTACAAGGCCAAGGCCATCCTGCTCGCCGCCGGTGGCTGCGTGAACCTGTTCCGTCCGCGCTCCGTGGGCGAGGGCCAGGGCCGCGCCTGGTACCCCGTCTGGAACGCCGGTTCCACCTACGCCATGGCCGCCGAGGCCGGCGCCGAGCTGACCATGATGGAAAATCGCTTCGTACCGACCCGCTTCAAGGACGGTTACGGCCCGGTTGGCGCCTGGTTCCTGCTCTTCAAGGCCAAGGCCACCAACGCCTTCGGCGAGACCTACATGGATCGCAACAAGGACATGCTGGACGACTATCCGCCCTACGGCCAGGCCGCGGTTCCGGCATCCTGCCTGCGTAACCACCTCATGCTCAAGGAGATGCGTGAAGGTCGCGGTCCCATTTACATGGACACCGTCACGGCGCTGGCCAACCTGCGCGAGACCCTGAGCCCCCGCGAAGTGAAGCACCTCGAGGCCGAGGCCTGGGAAGACTTCCTCGACATGTGCGTCGGCCAGTGCGGCATCTGGGTCGGTGAGAACATCGAGCCGGAGAAGAAGAACTCCGAGCTGATGCCCACCGAGCCCTACCTGCTGGGTTCCCACTCCGGTTGCTGCGGCATCTGGGTATCCGGCCCCACCGACGTCGGTGCCCCCACCGAGGAAACCGAGTCCGGTGTACCCGATCACCTGCCTAGCGGCTGGAACTGGGGCTATCGCTCCATGACCACCGTCAAGGGCCTGTTCACCGCCGGTGACGGCGTGGGTGCTTCCGGCCACAAGTTCTCGTCCGGTTCCCATGCCGAGGGTCGCCTCGCGGCCAAGGCCATGGTCAAGTACTGCATCGACAACAAGGACGTCACCCCCGAGCTCGATACCTCGGTGGACGACCTGGTTGCCGAGATCTACCAGCCGGTCAAGACCTTCCTCGAGCACAAGGACTACACCACGGCCATCGATATCAACCCGAACTACATCACTCCGCGCATGCTGCAGTTCCGCCTGCAGAAGATCATGGACGAGTATGTAGCCGGCGTGGCCACCTACTACACCACCAACGCCGAAATGCTGCGGGTGGCTGAAGAGAAGCTGGAAATGCTCAAGGAAGACGCCATGAAGATGCGCGCCAAGGACCTGCACGAGCTGCTGCGTGCCTGGGAGAACTACCACCGCATCCTCACGGCCGAGGCCCACATGAAGCACATCCAGTTCCGCGAAGAGTCTCGTTATCCCGGTTTCTACTACCGTGCCGACAAGAACTTCGTCGACGAGGAAAACTGGAAGTGCTTCGTCAACTCCATCTACGACAAGAACACCAAGAAGTGGACCTGCTTCAAGCGCGCCCACAAGGACCTGGTGGACAAGTCCAAGCTGTTCAAGTAAGCACTACCTGAACAGTGGAGTCAGAGAACCGGGGTCCGCGAGGACCCCGGTTTTTTTGTGCGTCAATTTTTTAACCACAGAGAGCACAGAGGACACAGAGAAACACTACTAACTTCAACACACCTTCCCTGGCTACTGTGTGCTGCATGGCGACAATTCAGAACCGTGTATTGCGCTTGCTTGAGGTGGTTCGGGTCGTGGCCGCCGCGACCGCTAATCACCCCCCTCTGGCACCCGCGCGCACAGAGGGCAGGGGAGCACTTTCCCATTCAGCACACTTCTCCCGCACAGAGACTTTTTTCCTTTCATTGAATGGTTTTTCTCTGTGTCCTCTGTGCTCTCTGTGGTTAATACGTTTTTTCTACCGACTCCCTTAGTTATCCTATTGAAATTTCTGGTGTTTTTTTAACCGGTTGGGCGCCGGGATGGGCTATAATACGGCTCCCTGAAAACGGTCCGGTCCACGAGAAACATCATGAGCGAAGAGAAGTTGAATCCGCCCCACCAGAGCCCGGTGCTGCCGGCCCGCCTCGAAGCCGACAGCAAGTTCTGCTTCAACTGTTACCCGGGGATTTCCTGTTTCAACGCCTGCTGCAAGCAGGCCGACATCACCCTGGCGCCCTATGACATCATCCGTCTCAAGAACCGCCTCGGCATGACCTCCGGCGAGTTCCTCAAGAAGCACACCGTGCCTTTCGAAATGGATGCCCACGGCCTGCCTGGCGTGAAGATGCGCACCACCGAGGGAGAACCGGTATGCCTGTTCATGGACGAAGAAAAGGGCTGCACGGTTTACGAGGACCGCCCCAGCGCCTGCCGCTACTACCCCATGGCGCTGTTGGCCCAGCGCAAGCAGGATGAATACCATGACGAACAGCACTACGCCATCGTCAAGGAAGACCACTGCATGGGGCACCGGGAGGAACGCGAGATCACGGTACAGCAGT
>JALTLF010000070.1 GCA_027005735.1 Chromatiales bacterium
TCGTCGCCCTGGGCCACCTCGATCTGGGGGATGCGCTCGCGGATACTCAGGCCGGCGATCAGCTCGGCCAGCGCGGCGAGCTGTTCGCCCACCTCGGGACACAGCACCGGGCATTCCCCCATGTCGGCGAGGTAGCGGCTGAAGCGTTCACGAAACCCGATCAGCACGCGTCCCTTCTTGTGCACATGGCGCACGCCGAGACGCGCCTTGCGCCGGTAGCCCCAGACCGGACCGGTGAGCGGCGGATAGATGGCCTCGGCCTCCACCCTGCCCAGGTGTTGCAGGTTGTCGAGCAGGGCCTGTTGCTTGAGACGCACCTGCGCCTCGCTGGCGAGGTGCTGGAGGCTGCAACCCCCGCAGGTGCCAAAGTGCGGACAGCGGGGCTCGACGCGGTCGGGGGAAGCGGTGAGGATCTCCACGGCCTCGGCCTCGTCGAAACGGCGGTTGCGCCGTCGGTACGCGAAACGCACCGTCTCCCCCGGCAGGGCGCCGGAGACGAATACCGTCTTGCCGTCCACGCGGGTCACGCCGCGCCCCTCTGGAGACAGGGACTCGATCTGCCCGACGACGGGCTCGGGAAGCGGCTTGCGCTGGCGTCTGCTCATGGATCGACAGCATCACCCACGTGCCGTGTCCCAGGCGGCAAGGAACTCGCGGAAATGCGGCTTGTCCTCGGCCCTGAGCATCCTGCGCACCAGCTCGAGTTCGTCCTCGTACTGCTGGTGATCGAGGCGTCCGCGGATCAGTTCGAAGCGCAGGTAGACCAGGAAGGTATTGAGCACGTCGGTTTCGCAGTAATTGCGGATAGCGGCAAGATCCCCCGCGAGCCAGGTGTCCCATACCTTCGCGCCGCTCATGCCCATCTTGCCGGGGAAACCCAGCAGGCTGGCGATCTCGTCCAGCGGCGCGGCGGCGCGGAATTCGTAGCCGGAGAGCACGTCCATGAGATCGGTATGCCGCGAATGGTAACGGCTGAGATAGTTGTTCCAGCGAAAGGACGTGTCCTCATCACCGGTCTCCCAGTAGCGCGGCGCGCTGATGCCATGCACCAGCGAACGGTAATGCAATACCGGCAGATCGAAGCTGCGTCCGTTCCAGGAAACGATGGTGGGGGAATATTTCTCGATGCCGCTGAAGAAACGGCTCACCAGTTCCGCTTCCGGGGCATCCTCGTCCCCCAGCGACCACACGGAGAAGCGGTCGCCGCTGCGCAGGGCAACGGAAATGGCGACGATGCGATGCAGGTGGACGCGCAGGAATTCGCTGCCCGTTTCCTGACGCCGCTTGTGGAACATTATGTTGGCCACTTCCCTGTCGGAGAGATCCTCGAGTCCATACAGACGCCGCCCCCCCTCGATGTCGGGAATGGTTTCGATGTCGAAGACGAAGACATTCATGGGCATCATCCCTTGCAGGCTATTCG
>JALTLF010000071.1 GCA_027005735.1 Chromatiales bacterium
TGTAGGCATAGGTGGCTACCAGAGCATCGCCTTCACTGACGCTGACAATGCGGTTGTCGGGGCTGTGGGTGTAGGCCCGCTGGCCCTGGCTGGTGATGTTGCCGTTGGCGTCGAGGGTGACGGTGGCCGTGCCCTCGCGCACCAGGCGGTTGCTGCCGGGGGCGTAGTCGTAAGGGGTGATGGTAGCGTTGACGAGGCGATTCAGGGGGTCATAGCCATAGGCGTCGTTGGCGGCGGTGCGCAGGTCCGTGAATGCCGTGAGGTTGCCGTTGGCGTCGTAAGCCGTGTAGTCGCGCTCGAAGGCGCCGATGACCTGCTGGCGAACTTCCATGTTAGTGAGAATGATTATCAGTTGTCACCGACCCATTTTACCGGTTGCAAATAAACTCACCCGGGCCTGCTATCATATGCTCAAGAATGGCACGACTTTTGATATTGCGAGGGCGTTCGGATAAAGTTAACAGGCGGTGAGATCGAAAAGGGGTATGGCATCAAGCCCGGTCCTCTGAGTATCCTCCGCCTGTTCTTAATACAACAGGTTCAGTGAAGTGCCCTCGTTGCAAGCCCGAAGGAGGCTGATGCAAAGTCCTGACTCTGACCAGCTGGATGCACCGGGGTACCGATTATTTAATGGGGCGCAATAGACGCCAGGGGTGACGGCCTGGTCCGATCATCTTGATCCTGATGGGTGACTGAAGCACTTCCTTTGGAAGTAGCACAAACCGTAAAATCGGATGCGCGACACAACAGCCTGGATCAGAAAGACTACTGGGCCGATTGGCTTCGTTTCTTATCGCCCTGTTGACAGAGAACGACTTATGGGCGACCCCTTTTATTGACCCCTTTTATTGACCCCTTTTATTGACCCCTTTTATTGACCCCTTTTATTGACCCCTTTTATTCACCAAACACAATATCAAGCGGGCGGACCGATTGATTGGGAGCGCGGCAATGAACCAGGACCGTTATCGCAAGTATTAACTTGATTCCGCGTTTTGCCGCAACCTTTCCGCGAGTGATTTAAGGTAATCGGTATTAATCTCCTTCGTTTTTGTACCTTTTATATCTATGTATAGATTCCTCAAAATTTTATCTCGAAGATCGCGAAGGTCATGCCTTTTTAATCTCGCATTGTGCAAGAATTCATCTAATGCCTCACTTGAGAAATACGCGTTACCCTCAGGAGAGAGGGACGAATCCGCTTCTATCATGAGAGCCACTTCATCCCATGAAAGATCATCAAAAGTCTTGCCGGGAATCTTAATTACTTTATGTATACGAAATAGCCATTTCATTGGCGTACACCAAATTTATGAAGCTCACTTACCCTAGAAGCGTTTCAGTTTCAAGAAATCCACGTGGCGGTTACCTATCCCAAGACGAAGTACCGGCCCATTATCTCGTCCCCAGCCGAATCTCAGG
>JALTLF010000072.1 GCA_027005735.1 Chromatiales bacterium
CCCTTCGGGGGCGGGACAGGGAGAGGGGATCAAAATTAACTCCTCGTCACTCGTTACTAGCCCCTCGCAACCGGGTTTATATCCGATACGCCAGCGTGGTCATAACCTTCGAAGTCAGTTTCATCAAGCCCTGGATGGGCGCGGGCAGGGGCGCGCCGCCGGCGGCCAGCGCGGTGGTGGCGTGCTGGCCCTCGTCGATCTTCATCTGTTCGAGGATGGCGCGGCTCTTGTGGTCGTTGGGGCTGATGCGCGCGAGGTGATCGTCCAGGTGGCGCACCACCTGGTGCTCGGTCTCGGCGACGAAGCCGAGGCTCCACTTGTCGCCGGCCAGTCCCGCCAGCGCGCCGATGGTCACCGAGCCGAGGTACCACAGGGGGTTAAGGTAACTGGTGTGGCCGCCCAGTTCCTCGACGCGGTTTTCGCACCAGGCGAGGTGATCGTTTTCCTCCAGCGCGGCGCGCTCCATCTTGTCGCGCACCTCGGGCAGCCGCGCGGTGAGCGCCTGACCCTGGTAGAGGCCCTGGGCCGCCACCTCGCCGGCGTGGTTGATGCGCATCAGGCGCGCCGACAGCTGGCGTTCCTGATCGCTCAGCTCGCCGTCCTCCACCGCATCGGCGGGATCGGCGCGCTCGGTGGTGATCGGCTGGCCGAATACCGTGCGCAGGCCGGTATCGAACTGGGCGATGAGCCTGTCAAGGGGGCTGTAGTCACGCATGGGTTCCACCGTCGTCGGCAAGGAATGCTGTTGGCAAGCATAGCGCCGCCGGCCCGCGTCTGTAAATGCCCGTCCCCACTGGCAAGGCCGTCGCCAATGGGCCAGAATACCGCCAGATCCCGCCCATGGCGGCGCTCATCGCTTCAACCTCAGGGAGCCATAACATGAACAAATCCATCTTGCGCACGATCCTGGCGGCGCTGTTGCTGAGCGTCGCGGGCACGGCCCCGGCCGCGGGCTTTTCCTACGACCATGCCCAGGTTACGCTGGACGACGTGGACTTCGACGTGCCGGGTTTCAACATCGCCGGCGACGGCCTGACCTTCGCCCTGTCCTATGCCTTCCATCCCGATTATTTCGTCTCGGCCAGCTATGGCAGCTGGGATCTCGATGGCAACACCGACGGCACCCAGCTCATGCTCGGCGTCGGCCTGCACAGCGCCATGAACGCCCAGACCGATCTCGTGCTCGATGCCGTGCTCGGCAACGTGGAGCTGGACAGCGGCAGTTCCACCTTCGACAACGACTTCTGGCGCTTCGGCGTGGCCCTGCGTCACAACCTCAGCAACCGCGTGGAAGTGGGTGGCGCGCTGTACTACTACAACTTCGACATCGGCGACAGCGACACCGCCTTTGCCTTCAATGCCCTTTTCAACCTCACCAACGAAGTCAGCGCCCTGGCGGCCATCGAGTTCCGCGA
>JALTLF010000073.1 GCA_027005735.1 Chromatiales bacterium
CGTTACAGTCTGCGCGTTTATTTAAGCACAAGTTTTGTCGCGGAGGAAAGCGCGTGGATCGCACGGCCTGTCGGCGCGACGTGGTGCGGGGCATGAAGGTTGCGGGCAATTTTCGGTTTTGCAAACTGCGTCACAAACCGCAATTCGCCGGGGGCCGTGAAAGAAAAATCAGTGACTTGTCGCGGGTTAGACGGTGGAAACGGGGGCTCATATCAGGGAAAACCCTAATACGCATTAGTGGAATCCTTAAGTTAAATCGGGCTTCCCCCAGCTTGCACGAGGCGGGGGTTTCCGACGTAAGATAGCGGCGCAGGGATGCACGGGGTTTCCTTCCGGTTTCAGGGAAGGAGATCGACACGAGGTAACCCTGCTTTTACGTTCTTCGAGTTTATCTCCCTGTCGTTCTTATCGGCCGGGAAATGAACGACTTGAACGGAATAAGAAAAATCGTGACTCCACGACGCACGGATACGGATTTAGGGATGTAGCGTCTGGAGTCAGATGGATCTGTAACTGGGTGTGTATGGAACTTGAAGCCAAAGCTGTTTCACGTTTGCCCGGTGCGTCTGCCCCCGACGCGCCGCGGCCTTGTTCCGTGCCGGAGTCCCCGGCGGCCTACACGCAACGCTCCACCACCCTGGCGAAAGCCGTCATTGACGGCATGGCGCGTCTCATCGAGGGACAGCGCCAGCTGGCGGATGAATTCGGCCTGTCGCTGGGGCGCGTTTTTCCCCGCAGCGTGGAGTTGCTCGAAGGCCGTAGCCCGGAGGACGCCCTCACCGAGCTTTTTCGTTCCGGTTCGGCACGGGTCGAGGAACTGCAAGCCATATTCGAGGACATGATTGTCCACCAGCTCGCCCTCGTTGGCGCGCTGGACGATATTGCGCTCGCGGCCATGCAGCACCTGAGCCCGGAACAACTCAAGGAAGACTATCCGGAACGCCGGATGAATGACGCGAAGGCATGGCGCTTCTACAAGGAGCGTCTTCGTGACCTGGTCGAAAACGACAACCTGAGGTTTCAGGACGTGGTGGGAGCCGGTTTCGTGAAAGGCTACCTCCAGGCGCGCGAAAAGCGCGAACGGAAGAAGTAAAAGTAAAAGCTGTTTTTTACCTCGCCGCCAGAAACCCCCGTTGGTAGCGTTTGGTGTGAAGTCATTCTTTGAGGAGTTGTGCTATGAAGTTTGGCAGATATCTTCGCGTGGCCCTGTTGGCCGCGTTACTAGGGGCACTGGCCGGATGTGGCGGCCCGATGGTCAAGGTCGGCCTGTCGTCCACGGCCAATCTCAACATGAACCGAAACCACGAGCCCCTGCCCGTGGTAGTGCGCATCTACCAGTTGTCGGATCGCGAGAGCTTCGACAACACCACCTTCAACGACATCTGGAAGCGCGACCTCGCCGTGCTGGGCAATTCCATGCTCACGCGCAAGGAGGTCATCATCAATCCCGGTTCCCAGGAACGCATCGAGTTCGATCGCCACGATCAGGCGAAATTCATCGGCGTGGTGGCGATTTTCCGCAACCCGGTTGACAAGCGCTGGCGTGATGTTTATGAGCTGTCCGACAGTTTCATCGGCAAGCGCCTGTCCTCGAGTTTCTCCGTCAGCCTCATCGGCAATACGCTGAAGATCGCAGAGTGAGAGCGCGGCCATGATCAAGGGGATCCGCAAAGTCATCTGGGCCGAGGGCATGTTCCTCGGCCAGCAGCACTTCCAGGCCTGGGACCGTTATTACGAGACATACCAGAACCTGCAGGCGCGCAGCATCTCGCCCCTCTCATGGGGGTTGCTGGACTATGAAATCGACCGCGAGGCGCTGGGCAATGCCCAGTTCCGCATCCTGCGTTGCCAGGCCATGTTTCCCGATGGCCGTCTCATCAGTTACGACGCCAGCGACGACGCGCCGCTGGTGATGGAGCTGGAAGGCGGCTACGCGGAGAAGATCGAGGTCTATCTGTGCCTGCCCGCCAACCGCAGCGCCTCCGGGATCAACGGCTACCGCAGCAACGGACAGCTTTGCGCCTGGGAGGCCGATTACCGCCGCGTCACCGACGAGAACGACCCGGCGCGCGAGCGCGAGGTCATGCTGGCGCGGCCGAATCTGATGCTGCTCGATGGCAGCCAGTCGCGGGAGAACTTTACCAGTATCCGCATCGCCGAGATCGTCGCCGAGGGCGACGGCACCTATTCGCTGGTGGAGGAGTACATCCCGCCGCTGGTGCGCGTCGGCGCCTCGGAGGCCATGCTGGCGCTGGTGCTGCGCATGGTGGAACTGTTCAGCGCCAAGGTGCGCGTGCTCAACGAACGGCGCAAGCAGGTCAGCGCTGCGGCGGCCGATTTCGGCCACAGCGACGTGTCGGACTTCCTCGTCCTGCAGGCCCTCTCCGGCGCCATTCCCCTGTTGCAGCACATCCGCGCCAACCCGGAGCTGCACCCGGAACGCCTGTACGAACTGCTGGCGCGCATCATCGGCAGCCTGTGTCCCTTCAGCTTCGAGATCGACGTTCACGCGGTGGAGCGCTACAACCACAATGAACTGACCCGCGTATTCACCGGGCTGGAGAAGCAGTTGCGCGCGCTCATCGACACCGCCATGCCCACGCGTCTCAAGCCGCTGACGCTCACGCGCGAGGCCGACTCGCTCTACAGCATCGACAATATCGACAGCGCCATGCTGGCGGATCACACCTTCTTCCTGTCGGTGTACTCGGAAATGGATGATCCCATGTGGGTGGCGCATTTCGAGCGCAAGGTGAAGCTCGGCGCGCGCGCCGACATCGAGATGATCGTTGCCTCCGCCCTGCCGGGCGCGAAGATCACCCACGCGCCGCGCCCGCCAAGCAAGCTGCCCATCAAGAGCGGCTACGAGTACTTCCGCATCGAGCCGCGCGGGGACTTCTGGGATCGCATCGTCGCCGAGCGCACCCTGGGGATCTTCCTGCCCCACGAGTTCGCGCGCGTCAAACTCGAAATCATCACCATCCAGGAGTAGGGCGTGGGCAAGCAACTTACAACCAACCCCCTGCTCGAGTGCTGCACTTCGCTGTTTGCATTGATGACGCCCTTCAAGGCGTCGGATCGCGGCGCGGGCATACCGGAAAACTACCGGGACAATATCATCGCCGGCTTCAACGAGCTGGAGCGCATGGCCTTCGAGCGCGAGATCACCATGCAGGTGGTCAAGGACGCACGCTACGCGCTGGCCGCCTATATCGACGAAGTGGTGCTCAGTTCCGACTGGCCCGGACGCCTCGACTGGATGGCGCGTCCCCTGCAACTGGAATTCTTCGGCGAGCACCTTGCCGGCGAGGGCTTCTTCAGCCGGCTGGCGGAGCTGCGCCAGGACGGCGCGCGCAACCTGGATCTCATCGAGCTCTACTATGTATGCCTGCAAATGGGCTTCGAGGGCGTCTATCGCCTCAAGGGCATCGAGCAGCTCATGGCGCTGCAGGTGGATCTGCGCAGTCAGATCGAGAACCATCGCGGCGGCACCACCAGCCGCCTGTCGCCCAACGGCCTGCCGAAGGACGGGGTGCTGGCCCGGGCGCGCAGGGAGATCCCCTACTGGGTCATCGGCACGGTGACGCTGGCGGTATTTTTCTTTACCTATCTCGGCTATTCCATCGCCATCCAGAATTTCACCGAGAGCAACGTCGCCACCATCGTTGACTACCACAAGCAGGTGGATCCGGCGGCCTTCCGGCCCACCACGGTGCCGGTGAACCTGCGCGAGGAGGTGGAATGATGGGCGGCGGTTTCTTCGGCATCATCCGGCAGTTCGTCATGAGCCGCGGCGGCAGCACGCTCATCGGCCTGGTGGCCCTGCTGGCGCTGGTGTGGTTCGGCCTGCCCTTCGTCGGCGTGAAGTCCACCAACACGCGCCTCATCGTCATCGGCGTCATCCTCGGCATCGCCGCCCTCTACTGGCTGGTGACCTGGTTCATCGCCCGCCGGCGCGGCAAGGCCTTCCAGAAGGATCTCCAGGATCAGCAGGATGGGCGGCAGGCGGAGATCGCCGCGCTCAAGGGCAAGATGGCCGAGGCCATCAGCTCGCTGAAATCCTCGGAGCTGGGGATCCGTTACCGCGGCACGGCCGCCCTGTACGCCCTGCCGTGGTTCATGATCATCGGGCCCTCGGCGGCGGGCAAGAGCACCCTGCTGCGTAATTCCGGCCTGCACTTCCCCTATGCCCACGCCGACGACGTGGACATCAAGGGCTTCGGCGGCACGCGCAACTGCGACTGGTGGTTCTCCGACGAGGCTGTGATCCTCGATACCGCCGGGCGCTACACCACCGAGGAAGACGATCACGAGGAATGGGTGGCCTTCCTGCAACTGCTCAGGAAGCATCGCCGCAAGATGCCCATCAACGGCATCATCATCGCCGTGTCCATCGCCGATCTCCTCACCGCCGACGAGGAATCGCTGGAGTGGCACGTCAAGGTGATCCGCGAGCGCATCGAGGAACTGACCCGCCATCTCGGCTTCCTGTTCCCCCTTTACCTGGTATTCACCAAGTGCGACCTGCTCAATGGCTTCCAGGCCTATTTTGGCGAACTGGGCGAGCGGGAGCGTGCCCAGGTGTGGGGCACCTTCATGGAAGGCTTCAAGTCCAGGGAAGATCCCACCGAAAAGATCGCCGCCGGCCTGGATCAGCTCTATGCCCGCCTGTGCGATCAGCGCCTGCGCAAGCTTTCCATGCAGCGCAAGCACGCCATCAAGGCCGAGATCTACGACTTCCCGGCACAGTTTCAGGCAGCCAGCGAGAAACTGCTGGAGTTCATCACCCTGCTGTTCAAGGACAACCCCTACCAGGAGACGCCCAACTTCCGCGGCGTGTACTTCACCAGCGGCACCCAGGAGGGTCTGCCGCTGCAACGCGTGGTGGGTAATCTGCGCCAGGCCTTCGGCCAGGTGGAACAGAAGTCCGAGGATCTGCCGCGTTCCGAGAAGAGCTATTTCATCAACGAGTTGTTACTCAAGGTCATCTTCAAGGCGCCGCGCGATGCGTTGATGAGCCGCCGCAAGCAACTGCTGACCCGTGGCCTCAAGAGCGCCACCGTCCTGCTCGGTCTCGGCGCCATCATCGGCAGCGTGCTGCTCTTCAGCACCGCCTTTACCACCAACGCCCTGAGCCTCAAGAAGGGCAGTGACGCGGTGGAATACCTCGCCAGCGTAGCGAGCAATGATCGCGCCGCGACCGTGGAGGAATACGATGCGCTGGCGGCGGTGTACCAGCATTACGTGGACCTGAAAAAGGCCCGCAAGGAACCGTCCTGGCAACGGCGCTTCCGCCTCTACCGTGCCGATGAACAGCTCGAGCCCCTCGAAGGCCTGCTGGTGAGTTACCTGGAGAAGCGCTTCATGGCGCCGGTGGGCCGCGCGCTGGAGGAGCGCCTGCAACAGTTCGGTGCCATGTGGAAGGTGGCCAGCCAGGACGAACGTGCCCGCATGCGCAACGATTACTACCAGACCCTCAAGACCTACCTCATGTTGAGCGATGCGCGCCGTCTCAACCGCCGCGAGGCCATGCCGCTGCTCTACAAGACCTGGCGCGCGGTGATCGCTCCCGCCGGCGATCACCAGGCGCGGGCGCGTCTGGCAAAGATCCCCGAGGAACGCCTCAAGGGCATGGTGGCCTTCTATCTCGCGCACATGAAACTGCCCACTTCTCATCGCATGGCGGCCGCCGGCTGGCAGGCGACACCCGCATACGTGACGCAGGCACGCGACTCCCTGCGCACGCCGCCGAATGCCGAGATCCTCTACGCCCAGTTGCGCAACAAGGGCAAGGTGCTGCTCAAGAACCTCAGCCTGCCCCGCGTCCTGAAGTCGCGCGGCTCCAGTTACCTGGAAACGGACTACCAGTTGCCCGTGCTGTTCACCCGCACGGGCTGGGAGACCTACGCCTCGCGCGAGATCGCCATCATGGTGGACGCCGCCAGCCGCGGTGACTGGGTGATGGGTACCGAGCAGGTGCGCGTGCCCGGCGAGGGTGGTCGCGCCGCGGATGCCGAGGTGGATACTGCGCTGATGGAGGATCTGGAGCGCGAAATGCGCCTGCTGTACTTCGCCGAGTACAACCGTACCTGGCACGAGTTCCTGCGTTCCATCCGCATCATCGAGTTCACCTCCGTGGCCGATGCCGCGCGCAAGTTGCTGCTGTTGTCGCGGTCCGACGGGCCGCTGGGCGAACTCATGCAACTGGTGGGCGACAACGTGCAACTGCGGGAAATGCAGTGGGATATCCGTACCATCGGCAAGCCCGGTGAGAAGGGACGTCGCCTGAAGAAGCCGGTGCGTGAGCTGGACGCGGTATTCGCCGATCTGCGGCGGTTCTCGGTGCCGGCGCCGAAGAAGACCGTCAGTGACCTGCTCAACCAGTATCTCATGGCCCTGGCCGCCATGCAGGCGGAAATGGAACAACTGCGCGGCTCCAGCGAACTGGAGCGGGATGCCGAGATGTTTGCCGCCAACATTCTTTCGGGACGGGGCGGTAACAGCGAACTCTACAAGGGCTGGGTCAATACCACCGCCCTGCTAAACGGCACCGATGTGCGCACGCGGCGCGTCATCGAACCCATGTTGATGTCGCCTGTCAGGCAGACCTGGAAGGTAGTGCTGGCCACGGCCATGGAAGAGGTGCAGGCGAAGTGGAACAACATGGTGGTGGCGGAGTTCAACGAACGCATTCGCGGGCGTTTCCCCTTTGCCAGCCGCGGCCCGGATGCCGCCATCGACGACGTGGCCGAGTTCTTCCGTCCCGACGACGGTATCCTGTGGTCCTTCGTCAACAACCACCTGTCTTCCTACCTGGTGAAGCATCGCAGCCGCTGGAAGGAACGCCAGTGGCTGGGCATGGGGCCGCAGTTCGAGAAGGGCTTCATCAATGCCCTCAACCGCAGCCAGGCCATCACCCGCGGCCTGTTCAAGCGCGGAGGCGACACGCCCAGCGTGACTTTCTATCTCTACCCCATGCCCACCGCCGGGCTCAGCGAGGTGCTCATCGAGACCAATGGCCAGAGTTACCGCTATCGCAACGAGCCGCAGGAGTGGCGCCGCTTCACCTGGCCGGGCTCCGCCGAGCGCAGCGGCGCGCGCATCATCGGTGTCTCGGATCGCAACAATGCCCGCGCCGAGATCGCTGCGCAGGGACTATGGGGCCTGTTTCATCTGTTCAAGCGGGCAAAAGTGGTGAAAGAAAGAGGGGCGCAGTACCTCTCGATGTGGAAAATGGAATCCGTGAACGGCAAACCGATCCTTGTGCAGTTCAAGGTCAAGGCCGATCGTTATAACAATGTCTTTCGCCCCGGCCTGATGACCGGTTTACGGATGCCTGAAACAATGACCGCCATGGTGCGGCGCAATCCCAGTCTGGCACACAGGGAGTAACTATGTTCGGGTTCTTAAACAGGGAAAACCGGGTCAACACGCAGGCGGCATCCAGCGCGCCTGCCGCCGACGTGGTCGGCTGTTTCGGCAAGATGCCGGTGCATGCGGATTTCATCAAGCACAATGTCTCCACCCGTGAGGCGGTGGCGCTGGACAACTGGATCCAGGAAGGCTTCATGCTCATGAGCCGCAAGCACGGCGAGGCCTGGAAGGAGAAGCTGGCCGCGGCGCCGTCCTTCAACTTCGTGTGGGTGGGCAACAACGAGGAGCGCATCCTCGCCGGCACCCTGCGCCCCGGCACCGACAGGAGCGGGCGCTGCTATCCCTTCTGCGCCTTTACCGCCATGGATCGCCCCGCACTGAAGGAAATGCAGGCCGTGGTGCCGCTGGCGCGCGGCGAATTCTTCGACGCTCTCGAGGCCACCCTGGCGCGCCCGTGGGAAGACGGCGATCTGCCGGCCTTCACCCGCGCGCTGGATGCCACGGCCCGCCTGTGTACCGACATGACGCAGCGTGATCTCATCGAGATCGAAATGTCCCTGCTGAGTGACATCTCCATGACGGAGTTCTGGGAGGACATCCTTCCCGGCGCCGAGCGCCGCATCAAGGCGGCCTTCGTGCGCACCCTTATCTCGTCCCTGCAGACCGTCTCCCGCCGCACGCCCCAGCGCGTGCACTGGGGGATCCGATTGCCGCTGCCGAGCAAGCCGGATCCCGTGCCCTACGTGGTGTTCTGGGTACAGCTCTGCGAGTCCATGCTGAGCGGCCGCGCCTGGCACGCCCAGTATTTCTGGAACGAACCGGCGCCGGGTTTCCCGCCGCGGCTCACCGTGTTCTTCAAGCCGGTTCCGCCGTCCTACTTCGCCACCCTGGTGGAACCGCACACCAATGATGGCTCCATCCTGGACGTGATCACGGAACTTGAACATGAGACGGGTAACCTGGAAGGCATGTACCCCATCATCGACAACCGGGAGCTGCGTCTGGTGGATGCCCTGCAATACTGGCGTGCGCGGGAGATCCTGCAATGAGCGTGAGTGATACCCTCATGGAAGACAGCGTCGTGGAAGAGATCGTCCTCGACGGCGAGGATCTCGAGAGCCCGCCGCAGGCACGGGGGGACGCCGCCGGCGGGTCGCCCGTGGCGACGCCGTCGGAGGCCATCGCGGGAGCCGGTGCTGCGCCCGGGCTGACCGCCGATGACGAAGCTGCCGATACGACCGCGGAAGGCGGGGATGCTGCCGCGCCGGATCTCGCCTCGGACTGGGTGACCGAGCTCCTTGACCCGGTCAGCGAAGACATGCCGGTGGGCAACGATCCCCACTACGGTGATCGTTTCTACGAGATCAAGCGCGAGATCGACAAGCTGGCGGACAACGACTATGGCCGGGTCATCACCCTGGCGCGCGCCATCCTGCGCGAGGAGGGCAAGGATCTGCGCGTGGCCGCCTATCACCTGCAGGCCGCGGTGTACGTCGAGGGCGTGCAGGGCTTCATCGACGGCCTCGCGGTCTTCGCCGGCCTGCTGGACACCTTCGGCCGTTACTGCTATCCGGCGAAGGACAGCATGCGCCAGGGCGCCGTGCGCTGGCTCGGCAATCGCAAGATGCAGGCCTACTGCGAGGAGAAGCTCGCCGAGGCCTCGGCGGAACAGCTGACCTGGATCACCGAGAAGATCGGCGCGATCAACAGCCTGCTCGTCGAGCAGTTCGGGGATGGCTTCGAGCGCTGGACGGCCCTCGACGAGATCCTGGACAAGCTGGGTCGCGCGGCGGCGGAGCGCGCGCGCAAGGCCGAGGCGAGCAGCCCGCGGCCGGCGGCTCCACCGAGCGGGGTGGACAGCGGGGAGGGTGCGCCGGAGACGAACACGGCTGCCGCGGGATCGGCGCAGCCCGCGAGCGCGGCGCCGGCGGGCCTGCCGGAGGACGTGGCCCAGCCGGTGTCCGAACAACAACTGCTGCGCCATGCGCGGGAACTCATCCGCTATCTCACTGATGCAAGGGAATACGGCCGCGCGGCCGGCATGGCCCGCGCCCTGCTGTGGGGCAACCTGCAACTCCCCCCGGCCGACGGCACGGCCACCAGCGTGCCCGGACCGCGTGCCGCCGATCTGCTGGAGATCCGCCAGATGCTCGCCGATGAGGAATACGCGGCGGCCTTTACCTTGTGCGAGGGGCTGCTGTTCGGTCCCGGCGGGCGCCTGTGTCTGGATCTGCAATTCTACGCCCACCAGGCCGCGCGGGGCATGAAGCAGCGCGAGCTGGCACAGATCATCGAAAACGCCACCGCCGGCCTGCTGCAGCGCCTGCCGAAACTCGTCGATCTCAGTTTCGAGGACGGCACGCCCTTTGCGCAGGCCGACACGCGCCGCTGGCTGGAAGAGCTGGCCGCCGACGGCGGCGGGGCGGTGGCGAATACGGCCATCGACGACGAGGCCGTGAAGAAGGTAGTCAAGGCCGCCGAGAAGGCGGCGGGCAAGGGCAAGCTGGCGGCGGGGCTGGCGGTGTTTGCCGCCGAGAAGACCGGCCATCCCCTCACCGCCTTTCGCCTCGAAATGGAAATGGCGGCCTTCTGCCTCGCCCACCAGCGGGCGGACCTTGCCGTGCCGGCCTTCCAGAAGCTCATGGATCGCGCGCAGCGCGAGTGCCTTGCCAGCTGGAACCCGGAACTGCTGGCCGTGCTGGCCAAGCGCTACCGTGACGCCCTGCAGGCCATGGCCGAGCAGGTGGAAGAGGAACGCAAACCCGAATATGAAGAACGCATAGAAGCGCTCAGCGCCGCAATGTGTCAGGCCGATCTGTTGCAGGCTTCACGCTTTCTATGATGACAGGCCTGGAAACCAGAGGATAAACGGCGCCGAGTCGCCACCAGACCGGGTGTAACCGGAAGATGAAGGAGTAGTTAAAATGGCAGATAGCTTTCAGAATGAGATCCCCAAGTCCCGGGTGAACATCACCCTCGATGTGGAAACCGGTGGCGCGCGCAAGAAACTGGAACTTCCCCTCAAGCTGCTTTCCGTTGGCGACTTCAGTAACGGCAAGGGAAAGGGGCGTGTCGCCGAACGCGAACGCATCAATGTCAACAAGGAGAACATCGAGTCGGTGATGGCCGATCTCGCGCCCGAGGTGAAGTACTCGGTGAAGAACGTCATCAAGAACGACGGCAGCGAAATCGGCGTCAACCTCACCTTCAGGAAATTCAAGGACTTCCATCCCGAGCAGGTGGCGCGGCAGATCCCCGAGGTGGACAACCTGCTGGCCATGCGCAACCTGCTCAAGGACCTCAAGTCCAACCTGCTGGACAACGGCGCCTTCCGCAAGGAACTGGAGCGTATCGTCAGCAACCAGCCTGAACTCGAGGGCCTCAAGGCCGAGCTGGAAAAAATGGCCCCCATCGCGGCGGCAGCGTCGGACGGCGAGGAAGAAAGCGAAACCGAAGAAACCGAGACCAGCCAGTAAGCGCGGTTTCGACCAGGAGGTAACGACATGGCTATACAGGAACAGGCAAAAGTCTCCACCGAAACCACGCTGGAAGAGGAAGGCAGCGTCTATGACCGCCTTTCCCAGTTGGTGAACATTGGTCCGGCGGAGGACGGTATTTCACTCAGCGATTTCAGCGACATCAAGAAGATGGCCGAGACCTCGGCCGAAAGGCGCATGACCGCGGCCTTGCAGGTCTTCCTCGACGTGCTCATCGACAGCACCGGTACCGTGGCCAAGATCGACAAGGCCCTGCTGGACAGCTATATCGCGCGTATCGATGAGACCATCTCGCGGCAGCTGGATGAGATCATGCACGATGAACGCTTCCAGAAGGTGGAATCCACCTGGCTGGGACTGCGTTACCTGGTACAGCGCTGCGACTTCAAGGCCAATACCAAGGTGGAGATCATCGACGTCAGCAAGGACGATCTGCGCGAGGACTTCGAGGAGGCCCCGGATACCACGCAGTCCGGTCTCTACAAGCACGTCTATATCCAGGAATACGACACCCCGGGCGGCGAGCCCATCTCGGCCATCCTGGGTAACTACGAGTTCGACGCCTCGGCGCAGGACATCTCCCTGCTCACCGAAATCTCGCGCGTATCCTCCGTGGCACACGCGCCGTTCATCTCCTCGGTGGGCGCGAAGTTCTTCGGCAAGGACAGTATCGACGAGATCCCGAAGATCCACGATCTCGCCAACTACATGGACCGTGCCGAGTACATTCGCTGGAAGGGTTTCCGCGAATCGGAGGATTCCCGTTACATCGGCTTGACCCTGCCACGCTTCCTGCTGCGTTTACCCTATGGCAAGGACAACAACCCGGTGCGTGCCTTCAACTACGAGGAACAGGTGAGCGCCGAGGGGCATGAGAACTATCTGTGGGGCAATGCCTGCTTTGCCTTTGCTTCTAACATGGCAGCATGCTTCAAGGAGAACGGCTGGTGCGTCAATATCCGTGGCCCGGAGTCGGGCGGCAAGGTGGAGAACCTTCCCATCCACCTTTACGACGCCGGTCGCGGTCTGCAGAGCAAGATCCCCACGGAGATCCTCATCCCCGAAACGCGCGAACTTGAATTCGCCGAACTGGGCTTCATCCCGCTCAGTTACTACAAGAACAGCGACTACGCCTGCTTCTTCTCGGCGAATTCGGTTCAGCATCCGGCGGAGTACACCACGCCGGAGGCAACGGCCAACAGCCGTATCAATTCACGCCTGCCGTACATCTTCCTGGTATCGCGCCTTGCGCATTACCTGAAGGTATTGCAGCGCGAGAACATTGGTTCGACCAAGAGTCGCCAGGTTCTGGAAAACGAGCTCAACGCCTGGATCCAGACCCTGGTGACCAAGATGAACGACCCGGACCCGGAACTCATTGCCACCCACCCGCTGCGTGACGGCCGCGTGGAGGTCAAGGAGATCCCCGAGAACCCCGGGTTCTACAGCGTCAACCTGTTCGTCATGCCCCATTTCCAGATCGAGGGCGTGGACGTGCGGCTGTCGCTGGTCGCCCAGATGCCGGCCACCGAGTAATCGGTGGCGGTATCCCGACTCACGGATGAGTCGGGCCCTTTTTCCGATAGGGTTGTTATCGGTGTCTTATCCTGAAAAGGGTGTCGGATGATGCTCACAGGATGTGCAACGTCACAGGGACGTCATAGGAGGATGTCATCTGGCATCCATTTTGTCGAAAGTTGTTTTATGGAAAATCTCTAAGGAGGAACCATGGCTAGTCCAAGCTATTGCAAGTGCACGGATGATCAAGGGAAGGCGATTGAAGGCCCGGTAATGATCCCCGGCCGCGAGGGTACCATCGAAATTCTGGGTTTCCAGCATGAGGTGTATATCCCCATCGATCGTGATGACGGCACGCTGACCGGCGTTCGCAAGCACGAACCGCTGGTGATCACCAAGGCCTTTGACAGTGTATCGCCTTATTTCTACAAGGCTTGCACCAACGGGCAGACACTGAAGGAGATGGTCATCAACTGGTACAAGATTGATGACTCCGGCAAGGAAGTCTGCTACTTCACCCACCGCCTGGAGGGTGTCAAGATCACCTCGATCAAGCCGTTGATGCACAACGTCAAGGATATCGACAAGGAGCGCTACCCGCACCTCGAAGAGGTGGCCATGCGCTACGAGAAGATCACCTGGACGTACGAAGACGGTAACATTTCGTTCTCCGACGCCTGGAACGAAGACCGCTAAGGGAGAAGGGGGCATGCGCTTGCGCATGCCCCTCTCTTTTACCAACCATGCAGCACGCATTGTTTGAAGTACTCGCCGGCACCTACGCCAATGGCCGACAGATCGAGCCGTTTCCCGGCGAGCAGGATCTGAGCACCAGCATCCAGGATCACCTGACCCGCCTGCTCAATGCCAGGCAGGGATCGCTGGTGCACATGCCGGACTACGGGCTGCCCGATATCGCGCAGCTCTACCAGAGTCTGCCGTATTCGCTTGATGACCTCGCCGCGGCCATCAAGCAAAGTATTCTCAAGTACGAGCCTCGCCTGACCAACGTCCAGGTGAGCCACCGCCCGGTCAACAAGGGCGACAGCGTTATCCATATTGATATCAATGCCCGCCTGGTCAACGGCCAGGAGGTGCAGTTTGAAACCCGCTTCCTCAGTGGAGGCTATGCGCGCGTGCAGGCGCGGCGCAGGGCTGGAGGCCGTTGATGCGCGACTATTACGAAGCCGAGTTACGCCTGATACAGGAGTCCGCGCAGGAATTCGCCCGCGCGCATCCCGAACAGGCCGGCATGCTCAACCTCAACGAGCTGCGCGACCGTGATCCCTATATCGAACGCCTGCTGGAGGGCATGGCCTACCTGAGCGCGCAGATCCGCCAGCACATCGATGACGACATACCCGAGATCAGCGAGACGCTGCTCAACCAGCTATGGCCCCACTTTCTGCGGGATTATCCGTCCGCCACCATCATGGCCTTCACGCCGCGCATCGGCCAGCTCCAGCAGACCCAGGTCCTGCCGCGCGGGACCGTCATGCTTACCAAGGCCGTGGGTGAGGATAACGTGATCTGCCGCTTCCGCACCACCAGCGAAGTGAAGCTCAACCCTATGCGGATCCATCGCCTGGAACTCTCCGAGCCGGCGGGGGGCGGAACCCTGATCAGGCTGGGCTTCCAGTTCGACGCCGGCATCACCGCCTTCGACGTGGATCTCGCCGATCTCAAGCTCTACATCAACGCCGATCCGGCGCTGGCACTGTGGCTGCATGCCCAGTTGACCGGCGATCTGGTACGGGCCCGGGTGCTGTTCCCGGAAAATTCCACCGTGCATCCGGCAGTTCTGGACGGCCCGCGCAGCGTGGTGGCCGCTCATCTGGAGGCCGACGATGCCATGGTCAATACCAGTGGCCGCAGTTTCCATGGGTTTCACCTGTTGCAGGACTACTTCTGCTTCCGCGAAAAATACATGTTCTTTACCGTCAGGGGACTGGAGGACGTGGTATGGCCCGCGCAGTGCCAGTATTTCGAGCTGGAGTTCCACCTGCGTGAACTGGCGCCGCAGGACCACAACATGCGCAAGGAGACCTTTGCCCTCCATTGCGCCCCGGCGGTCAACCTCTACACCATGGACTCGGAGCCCATCAACCTTACCCATCGGCGCACCAGTTATCCCGTCATCGCCGATGTGGGCGCCAGGGAAGGGGTACAGGTTTACAGTGTGGACCGCGTGGTGGGACTCGATGCCCAGACCGGCGAGCGCAACGAGTATTTTCCTCTCTATACCTTCGAGCACCGGCGCCGCAACGGGCGCTACTATAACGTCAGCCGGCGCGACACCGGCAGCGGTGTCACCGACACCTATATCAGCGTCGGCGGGCGCTCCGACTACCGGCCGGAATCCCTGTCCTGCACCATCACCGCCACCAACGGGCCGTATCCGCGACGCTTTCTCAGCGAGAACACCATTACCGAGTCCGCGTCCGACTTTCCGGCCTACGCCTCGTTTCGCAACCTCACGCGACCCACGCGTTCACTGTCACCGCCGGAGCGCAAGCGCTTCCAGTGGGAACTGATCTCGCATCTCTCACTGAACTACAGCTCGCTCATGTCCCTCGATGTGCTCAAGCGCGTATTGAGGCTCTACGACTGGTCAGGCGAGGAGCAGAATCACCGTCGCATCGAGGGGATCCGCGCCATCGAGTGTGAGCCGGTGGAGAAGATACGCCGAGGCGCCCTCATGCGGGGCATGGACATTCGTCTCACCCTGCACGAGGAGAATTACCGTTCGCTCGCCGACATGCGCCTGTTCGGCTGCATCCTTCAGCATTTCTTCAGCATGTACGCGGCGATCAACTGTTTCGTACAGGTGAAGATCCTGTGTCACCCATCCAACCGGGAGTTCGTATGGCAGCCCATATTCGGCGAAAACTCCCCGATCTGATCGAGGACCTGGTCGAAAACGCGCCCCGCTACGAATTTTTCCAGGCGGTGCGTCTGCTCGAGCTTCTGTGGGAGGACCACGGCGCCATCGACGCGGGGCTGGATTCCTGGCTCCGCCTGCGCCCCGCCAGCGAGATCAGTTTCCCCGCCGCGGACATTCGCCGTTGCCGCTTCGACGAGCAGGGCCGCCTCGACATGCAGCTCAACTTCATGGGCCTCTACGGTGTCGATGCCCCGGTGCCCAACTATTTCATCGAGTACGTGGCGCGGGACGACGAAACCAGCCAGGTCATGCGCGACTTCCTCGATGTCTTCACTCACCGCATGTATGCGCAGTTCTATCTCGCATGGAAGAAATACCGCCCGGTGGTGGATCTCGAGTCTCCCGACTGTCGTTACGTCAGCTACCTGTCCGCCCTGTCGGGGAATTCCCTCTACGAGGACGAGGCTACCGAGCTGGGCTTCAGCGGGCTCATGGGCACACGCGTGCGGGGCGCGGCGGGGCTGGCAAGCATGCTTTCCGACTATCTCGGCGGACACAAGGTGGAGGTCGTGCAATACGTGCCGCGCTGGATCAAACTCGAACAGGACGCCGCCCTCGGCCTGGAAGACGAAGCCGGGCTGTGTCTCGGCGACAACACCATCCTCGGCGACGAGGTGCTGGACGTGAGCGGCAAGATCGACATCGTCGTGGGGCCGGTGAACACCGACGAGTCCCGCGAGTTGCTGCCCGGCGGCGCGCGCGCGGCCGATCTGGCTCGCCTTCTGGAGCGTTATCTGGATCCCACGGTGACCTTTGACATGGTGATCAAGGTCGAGCCAGAGACCATCATGGCCCAGTGCCTCGGCGAGGAAGACATCATTCTCGGCTGGTCTTCCTGGCTGGGCAGCAAGCTCAACGACGGCTACGAATTGCGGATCCCCGGCCAGAGCCTCAGGTACGAGGAACCGACACCGGGGAACGAGATAGCCGGCGACGAGGACAGCGTGCAGATGGTGGCCTGACGCCGAGGAGCAAGCACAGGGCGGGTCGCCGGCCCGCTGAACATGGAAACCTGAACGACGAAGGAAACGACCGTGAACAGTCAACATGTAAAGACCCTGCTGGGACGGCTCAACGAGTATTGTTCGCGCGCGCTGGAGAGCGCCGCGGAATTTGCCACCACGCGCACCCACTACGAGGTGAGCATCGAGCACTTTGTCATCAAGCTGCTGGAGCAGGGGGAGGGCGACATGGAAATCGCCCTCAACCATTTCCACGTCAACATCGACGAACTCTGGCAGGGCATGCTCGACAACCTCGCGCGCCAGGCGGCGAGCAACCCCGGCAAGCCGGCCTTTTCGCCCATGCTCCTCGGCTGGCTGGAGAAGAGCCTCACCGCCTCGACGCTCTATTATAATGAGGAACAGATCCGCGGCGTGTCCCTGCTCGACGGGCTGGTGGAAATGGCGCCGACCCTGCCGGGCACCGCCTTCGCCTGCCTCGACGCGGTTTCCCTGGACACCCTGCGACGCGAACGCAAGACCATCCTCGCCGCGTCGGTGGAACCCCGCTGGACCTACACGCCGCCGCTGAAGGTGGTGGAGTCCGCCGACCGGAAGAAGGCCGACAAGCAGGCGGAAAAGAAGGGCGCGAAAGCGGCCGGCGGCGCCATGGCGGGCAGGGACGGCGAAACCGCGCTGGAGCGCTTTACCGAGGATCTCACCCGCAAGGCCGACGAGGGGCGCATCGATCCGGTGCTGGGGCGCGACGAGGAAGTGCGCCTGATGATCGACATCCTCAGCCGGCGGCGCAAGAACAACCCCATCCTCGTCGGCGATCCCGGCGTGGGCAAGACCGCGCTGGTGGAGGGTCTCGCCATTCGCATCGCTGCCGGCGAAGTGCCGGCGCAACTGGCGAAGGTGCGCCTGCATGTGCTGGACATGGGCCTGTTGCAGGCCGGCGCCGGCGTCAAGGGCGAATTCGAGAAACGCCTGCGCCAGGTCATCGACGAGGTCAAGGGCTCCGCCACGCCCATCATCCTTTTCATCGACGAGGCCCATACCCTCATCGGTGCCGGCGGCGAGGCTGGCATGTCCGACGCCGCCAACCTGCTCAAGCCGGCGCTGGCGCGCGGCGAACTGCGGACCATTGCCGCCACCACCTGGTCGGAGTACAAGAAATATTTCGAACGGGACGCCGCGCTGGAGCGCCGCTTCCAGCTCGTCAAGGTGGACGAACCCTCGGTGGATCGCGCCATCGTCATGCTCACCGGCCTCAAGCAGCGCTACCAGTCTCACCACGGCATTCTCATCACCGATGACGCCATCGAGGCCGCGGTGCGCCTGTCCGACCGCTACATCAACGGCCGTTATTTGCCGGACAAGGCCATCGACCTGCTCGATACCGCCGCGGCGCGCATTCGCATGAGCCAGGCGGTCAAGCCCTCGGATCTGGAAGCGGCCGAGAGTCATGTCCGACACCTGGAGAAGCGGCTGGCCTTCCTGCGCGAGGAGGAGGCCCACGGCATCGACGTGGATCCGCGCCTCATCCTCACCCTGGAGCAGGATCTGGAAACCACGCAAGAGAAGATCGCCTCGCACCAGGAACAATGGACGGGCGAGGGCAAGCTGGCGGACGCCATTCGCGGCTGCACCGAGAAGCTGCGTGAGCTGTCGCAGCAGGACGGCGATGAGCAACGCGGCCAGGCCGAACTGGAGAAACTGCGCCGCGAGACGCGCGAGGCGCGCCAGCGGCTGCGCGATCTGCAGGGCGAGTTCCCCATGGTGCAGGTGGAGGTCAATGCCGCCGCCATCGCCGAAATCATTTCCGACTGGACCGGCGTGCCGGTGGGTAACATGGTGCGCGACGACATCACGCGCCTGATGGAGTTCGAGGATCGCATCGGCGAGCGCGTCATCGGCCAGGAAGACGCCATTGCCGCCATTGCCCGCGCCATTCGCAGTTCACGCGCCGGGCTCAAGGCCGGCGAGTCACCGCTGGGCGTGTTCCTGCTTGCCGGCCCGTCCGGCGTGGGCAAGACCGAAACCGCCCGCGCCATCGCCGAGGAAATGTTCGGCGGCGAGCGCTTCCTCGTCACCATCAACATGAGCGAGTACCAGGAAGCGCATACCGTCTCGCAACTCAAGGGCTCGCCCCCGGGGTACGTGGGCTACGGCGAGGGCGGCGTGCTCACCGAGGCGGTGCGCCAGCGGCCCTATTCGGTGGTGCTGCTCGACGAGGTGGAAAAGGCCCACCCGGACGTCATGAACCTGTTCTACCAGGTCTTCGACCGCGGCTTCATGCGCGACGGCGAGGGGCGGGAGATCGATTTCAAGAACACCGTCATCATCATGACCTCCAATCTTGGCACCGACGAGATCGTGCAGCTCACCACGCCGCCGCTGGAGGCCGCCGAGGGCGATGCGGCCGACGCGGCGCCGGACTGGACGCCCCCCGGCTACGGCGAGATCCGCGAGGCCATCCAGCCGGCCCTGTTGCGCCACTTCGCCCCCGCCCTGCTCGGGCGCATGCAGGTGGTGCCCTACCTGCCCCTGCGTCAGGAGGCGCTGGCCAACATCGTCGCCCTCAAGCTGGACAAGGTGGCGCAGCGCCTGCGCGATGCCCACGACATGGCCTTCCGTGTCCAGACGGAGGCGCTGCAACACCTGGCGGAGCGCGCCGCGCAGACCGACACGGGCGCGCGCTTCATCAATGCCATGATCGACCAGCAACTGCTGCCCGAGGTGGCGCGCAGCCTGCTTGCCTACATGGCCGATGACGATATGCCGGACATCCTCACGCTGGAGGTCGATGAACAGGGCGAACTCTCACTGCTGTTCGCCGACCACGCGGAGGAGGGCGATCAGCCGAGCGGCGCGGACGCCGAGGCCGCCGAACTGGAGGCCATGGCCTGAGGCAGGCGGGAGACACTTTTTTTCAATCCAGGACAGGGAACAGAGAGAAACAGCGGGATACATCATGGACGTATTAAAGGACCTTACCAATTCCATCAAACTCGACGCCCTTGCGGCCAACCAGACCCAGTTCTATTTCACGGTCAGAGGGATGCCGGAGGATGCCTTCAGCGTCATCGACTTCGACGGCGACGACCACGCCATCTCGCGGGACTACCACTTCCACATCAGCGTGGCCAGCCGCCAGTCGCTCGGGCCGGACATGCTCGTCGGCAAGGCCGCGACCCTGAAACTCATCTGGGACGCCCAGCCCGTGTTCGTGCACGGCGTGGTTACCGATGTCACTCACCGTGGCAGCGGCGTGGACGGCGAGGAATACGTGATCCAGATCAACTCGCCCCTGTCGGTACTGGAGCGCAACCGCCAGAATCGCGTGTTTCTCAACAAGGACGTTCGGCAGATCGTCGAGGAAGTCCTGCGCGAGGGGGGCTTCGAGCCCGGCAGCTTCGAGTTCAAGCTCAACGAGAGCTACACGCCACGCGAGTTCACCGTCCAGTACGATGAAACCGATTTCGCCTTTATCTCCCGCCTGCTGGCCCACTACGGGCTGTTCTATGTCTTCGAGCAGAGCGAGGAACAGGCCCGGCTCGTCATTTACGACGCGGTGAAGGATCTTCCCGTGCTCTCCGGTACCGGCGAGATCATCTATCAGTCCCAGACAGGTCAGGTACGCGCTGTGGAGTCCGTTTTTGCCATGCGCCGCAATGCCAAATTGCTCACCGGCGCGGTGCGCCTCAAGGACTACAACTATCGCACGCCGGAGGCGGGGCTGGAGACGGCCACCAAGGGCGAGGCCGCCGTGCCGGGCGTTGGCACCGAGTACCGCTACGGCGAGAACTTCAAGACCATCGACGAGGGTGACTTCATCGCCCGCGTTCGCCAGCAGGCCCTGGACTGGCAGCGCGAAACCTTCGTCGCCGAGACCGACTGCCGTGGCCTCGTGCCGGGGGTCACCTTCACCCTGACGGGCTACCCGGACGGCAGCCTCGACGGCGACTACCTCGTGCTGGAAGTGGAGCACCACGCCAACCAGCGCGCCGGATTCGCCCATGGCGAGGACGCGGGCAAAATGACCTACCGCAACCGCGCCATGCTCATCCGCAGCGGCGTGCCCTACCGCACGCCGGTGGAGAAAGGCCCCGCGGTGCACGGCGCCTTCATCGCCCGCGTGGAAAGCACCGGCGGAAACTATGCCTACCTCGACGATCAGGGCCGCTACCGCGTGCGCATGGCCTTTGATCTTTCCGAGACGCCGGAGGGCGAGGCCAGCCACCCGGTGCGCCTGATGCAGAACTATGGCGGCAAGGAATACGGTGTGCACTTTCCCCTGCATGCCGGCACCGAAGTGGCCATCACCTGCGTCAACGGCGATCTGGATCGGCCCGTCATGATGGGCGTGCTGCCCAACCCGGATACGCCCAGCCCGGTGACGGCAGCCAACAACAGCCAGAACATCCTGCGTACCTGGGGTGGCAACGAACTGTTCATGGAAGATCGCGAGGGTGAAGAACGCACCGAGCTCTTTACCCGGGAACGCAAGAACATCCTCACGCTGGATGCCAATGCCGAGGGTCACAAGGTGCGCCTCGCCACCGAGGAAGGCGACATGGAGCACTATGCTGCCAAGACCATGCTGGTGGAGTCTGGGGACAGCCAGACCGTGCAGGCGGGCAACGACCACATCGTCACGGTGGAAAACGCCCAGCGCCTCATGACCAAGAACAAGGAAGTGGAAGTGCAGGCTGCCACCGACATTCGCATGAAGGCCGGCGACAACATCCAGATGCAGGCCGAAACGGAGAACATCGAAATGAGCGCCGCGCGGGACATGATTGTCGATGTCAATCAGAACATGTCCGTGGAAGTGCGCAACCAGAACCTCGACATCCTTGCCGGCGCCGGCAAGATTGGCATCGAGGCGGCCAGGGCCATCACCGTCAAGGGCAACGGCGGCGGACTCATCCACATCGGCCAGTCCGGCGGCTCCATCGAAGTCTCCACCGGTGGCGACCTGACGGTATCCGGCAGCTCCTCGGTGACCATCAACGGCGCCAGTATCAACATCAAGGGCGGCAGCATCGGCAACAACTAGGGAAGAACATTCAGCGTCACTCGCGTGGGCGCAGGAGCCCGGCGTCATTCCCGCGAAGGCGGGAATCCAGAGGTTATAACAACGCCGCCTTTTATGCGCTCATCGGTGCCGCCAGGTGAAATGCGGTCGGGGCCGCGCCGGTAGATGTACCGGCGTCATTCCCGCGAAGGCGGGAATCCAGAGGTTATAACAACGCCGCCTTTTATGCGCTCATCGGTGCCGCCAGGTGAAATGCGGTCGGGGCCG
>JALTLF010000074.1 GCA_027005735.1 Chromatiales bacterium
GCTCAACCCATATATGGTCTCCTCCCGTTTTGCAAGATTTTGTCTGGGTGACGCAGGGACAGGATTGCTCTCATATATCCGGCCTGTTGGTGAGGAACCTTCTCCTCTGGCCTCGATGAACTTCGCGCGTATCGTCCTTATCAGGCTATCGGCTTCGAACAGCCTTTGGGTTTTACAGGTTTTCAATACGCCGGTCTGACCTGTTGTGTCATCACGCAGTCAAAATCTTCGCAATCGTTGGCAGGGGACTCCTTGCAGGACCTTGTCTCTTCCGGCCCGGATAACTTCACGCCTGCGGTACAGGCCTGTAAACGGTGTTGTGTGCCAGCACCGCCCAGCCGATGCGTGCCAGTTTGTTGGCCAGCGCCACGGTGGCTTTGTTGACACCGCGCTCGGCACGGATCTTGCTGACCCAGCAGCTCAGCGGGTCATCCTTCTTTTCCGCGCGACTGACGACGGCGCGGGCGCCATGTACGAGCAGGCTGCGCAGTTGGCGGTTTCCGCGTTTGCTGATGCCCAGCAGGGTGTCTTTTCCGCCGCTACTGTGTTGCCGGGGTACCAGCCCAATCGATGCCGATACGTCACGGCCACGGCGATAATTCTCACCATTGCCCACGTGGCTGTGGAAGGCGCTGGCGACGATGGGACCAAAGCCGGGAATGGTTTGCAGTCGCTGGCAGGCGTCATCCTGCTGGCTATGGCACTTCAGCTCCCGGGTGTAGAAATCGATGTCTTCATCCAGTGTCTGGAGCTGTTGGTAGCTCCGCGATAACAGGCGTCGAAACACGTCGCTCAGGCCGTTTTCACCATCCTCCAGCCACTGGGGGATCTGCCGCCGCAGGGTCGAAATGCCTTTCGCACACACCAGGCCGTATTCACCCACCAGAGCCCGTATCTGGTTGCACAGGCCGGTGCGCATTTTCACGCTGCGCTCGCGCAGACGGTGCAGGGCCTGCAGGTCTTGTTGTTCAGCGGTCTTAATGGCAACAAACCGCATCTGGGGCCGGGTGACGGCCTCGCTGATGGCCAGGGCGTCGTTATAGTCATTCTTGTTGCCGCGCAGATAAGCTTTTACATATTGCGGTGGAACCAATCTGACTTCATGCCCCAGGGTCGTGAGCTGACGGGCCCAGTGATGGGCGCTCGCACAGGCCTCCAGACCGATCAGGCCGGGCTCCAGCCGGGCAAAGAACTCCAATACCTCTTTGCGCTTCAGCATGCGCTTTCTTACGACTTTTCCCCGTGCGTCACAGCACACCGCATGAAAGACATTCTTTGCAGTATCCAGGCCAGTCGTCGTAATCTTGTCCATGGTCTTCTCCTTTCTTTTCGATGGTAAGTAATACATCTCCATCATGGCGCATTGCGACGCCGCTTAATAAGGGGGGAGGAGACCATCTCATCAGGCTAC
>JALTLF010000075.1 GCA_027005735.1 Chromatiales bacterium
AACTATGCTTCTGCAAAGCAATAGCAGGAATATGGCGCCCTGATCTGCGCCGGACGGGGAGCTAATCTAGCAAGAAAATGCTCAGCGCGCAAGGGGGAGGAAGGCCCCAAATCCACCACCCGGATATACGGGGGCAACCAGGGGGGGGTTGCTACCGGGGCAACCCCCCGTGGTTGCCCCTACATTGTCGGGTGCCATCCTGGGGGATTGTAGGGGCAGGCACAGGGGCCTACCCAATCGTTCACCCGTTGGATGAAGCCTGGCGCTCATCAACGTCTTTCTACGATGGGGGGCGAGGACGCCCCCCGGTGGATCGGGGTGGTATGCCAATACCCCCGTGTTAGCCGCAAGCTCCGTGCGCGATCGTTCACCAATGAACAATGGGCCAGACCCCTGGGTCTGCCCCTATACCATCGCGCCGGGATGGCGCCGGGCGCTGTAGGGGCGCAGGCGCTGCGTCCCTACAGCGCCCGGGCTTGGTCGTGGGGTTTATTCGTTTGGCAACCCCCGTTTGCCCCGGTATATGCGGACGGTGGATTTGGGCTCATTAAGATGCTTGACATCCTCTTGGGTAGCCGTTATAGTGCGGTCTGTTCTTTGGCAATCAGAGAGTTCAGTTCATTTTGTAGGCTCCCTGACCGGGTGAGGTTGGCTTTGCCAGTCGCCGGTCATCTCCCGCAAGGGAGATTTTCCCCGCGATGAGATGTGTGAGATACGCATATCCAGGGGAAAGGTCCAAGGCCAGTGGAAGAAAAGAGGTGTTCCCTACATCTAGGGAGAGGCCTAACTAGTGTTCGCGCACTAGTGGAGAGGCTCGACCGAAGACGACCCCGCCCGATGGAGCGAACGACTTTCGGCGCGCAAACCCGCACGGCGGGCGGCCGTCCCGGCCGCTCATCGATCTAAGTACAAGGGGAACAGGTAGCGCGATCACTAGAGAGACCCGACACCCACACCACCCAAGGCCAGCCCGAACACCAGGTAGTCCCCCTAGGAACCGGGCCGCCCAGAGAAGGCCTCCAAGAGGGAATAACCCCGTCGAAAGAGACAGCAGAAACGCCCCGCAACCAAGGAGTTAGACCCTCACGGAAACGGGGACGACAGGAAGGATCAGAGCAACATCGACAGCACGTCAGCCCCCACCCTCAACCCCCACTACATCCACCAGGAAGAACGTCCCCAAGCATCACCCAACCGAGCAGGTTCAAGCCGGCGACGTACTACACCAACGACAAGTCACCACCGGCAAGAACATCCCGTGACTTCAGTCGGTTAGCCGCCTCCACCCCTTGCGTGCATCGACAAGGAAACGTTCACCAAGCGTCCACACCGGTATCCAATCGCATCGAGAGCGGCATTAGGGACACAAAGGGGGCGAACATACTGTTGCCCCTACCACGACACCACCG
>JALTLF010000076.1 GCA_027005735.1 Chromatiales bacterium
AAGCTGCGCGGCGACGGTTTCGTCAAGGGGATCCAGGTGGAAGTGGCCTGGGCGGGGAAACACAAGCGCCTGCCCGCCGGGCGCGTCACGCGTCTGAACCGGCACGAGCTGACCTTCCGCATCACCACCGGCGTCAAGCCCGATACCTGGACGGTGACCCTGATCCGCCCCGACGATGGCGCCCGCGCCAGCCTGAGCTTCCCGGTAAAGGCTCCGAAGGCGGCCGCCCCGAAGGCGAGGCCCGGGGCCGGGACGACCGGGGCGCGGGATGCCGCCTGGTGGCTGAAGCAGGATCCCGCGCATTTCACCATCCAGCTGTTCATCAGCCGCCTGGCGTCCGGCGCGCAGGATTTCGTGCGCCGCCATCGGCTGGGCGGGGAGGCAGGCATCGTGCGCACCACCCGCGACGGCGCGCCCCGCTACACCGTGCTCTACGGGATCTATCCCAGCCGCGCCGCCGCCCAGCAGGCGGAGAGCCGCCTCGACCCGGCGCTGCGCAAGCTCAAACCCTGGATCCGCAACATCGGGGGCGTGCAGGCCCAGCTGCGCGCCGCCGCGCCCGAATCCACGCCCGAATCCACGCCCGGAGCCGCGCCGGGGACCAGCGGCGACATCAGGCCACCGGCAGCCAACCTGCCGGCGCCACGACAACGGGGCGCCGGTCCCCCCGCGGATCCCGCCCGGGCGGCGGGCTGGATCTGGAGCCAGGATCCCGGCCATTTCACCCTGCAACTGCTGGGCGCGCGCCGGGAGGCCAGCGTGCGGCAGTTCATCCGCGAGCACGGCCTGGAAGGCAGGGCCACCTGGTTCCACACCCGCCAGAACGGCCGCGACTGGTACGCGGTGATCTACGGCGTCTACCCGGATCGCGCGGCCGCCCTCGCCGCCCGCAATGCCCTGCCCGACACCCTGCGCCGCCAGTCCCCCTGGGCACGCAGCTTCGCCAGCATCCACGCGGAACTGGAAGCCGCGCCCTGAACGCCCCCGTCCCGCCCGGGGCCATTACGCGGGGGCTTTATAAATAGGTTTGAACCGCCTTGGCCGGATCGCTATACTGCTTGCCCATTTTGCCCGCGCAAAACGGGCTTAAGTATTGAATTCATTGAAAAACTTGCGAATCAACAGGTAAGCGGAAGGCGTGGAACAGCAACTTCTCAAAGGTTTGTATCGGCCCGAGTTCGAACGCGACAACTGCGGTTTCGGCCTCATCGCGCAGATGGACGATCAGCCCAGCCACTGGCTGGTGCGCACCGCCATCCATGCGCTGGAGCGGCTCACCCACCGCGGCGCGGTGGCCGCCGACGGCAAGACCGGCGACGGCTGCGGCCTGCTGATGAAAAAACCCGACGCCTTCCTGCGCGCCGCCGCCGCGGACTGCGGCCTGTCGCTGGGCGAGTACTACGCCGCCGGCATGGTGTTTCTCAATCCCGACGCGGCGCTGGCCGACACCGCGCGCCGCACCCTGGCGGCCGAGCTGGAAAAGGAAGGCCTGGAGGTGGCCGGCTGGCGCGAGGTGCCCACCGATCCCGAGGCCTGCGGCGAGGAGGCCCTCAAGAGCCTGCCGCGCATCGAGCAGATCTTCGTCAATGCCGGCGAGGGCATGGATCCGGCGGCCTTCGAGCGCCATCTCTACGTCGCCCGCCGCCGGACCGAGAAGCACATCGAGCCCGATGATCCGGTGTTCTACGTGCCCAGCCTGTCTGCCCAGGTCATCGCCTACAAGGGCCTGGTGATGCCGGCCAACCTGCCGGTGTTCTACCGCGACCTGCACGATGAATCGCTGGCCTCCTCGCTGTGCGTCTTCCACCAGCGCTTCTCCACCAATACCTGGCCCCAGTGGCGCCTCGCCCAGCCCTTCCGCCTGCTGGCGCACAACGGCGAGATCAATACCATCCAGGGTAACCGCAACTGGTCGGTGGCGCGCGGCCACAAGTTCGCCACGCCGCTGCTGCCCATTGAGGACGTGCGCCCGCTGGTCTCCATGACCGGTTCCGACTCCAACAGTCTCGACAACATGCTCGAGGCCCTGGTGGCCGGCGGCATCAGCCTGTTCCGCGCCATGCGCCTGCTCATCCCGCCGGCCTGGCAGAACATCCATTCCATGGACCCGGATCTGCGCGCCTTCTACGAATACAACTCCATGCACATGGAGCCCTGGGACGGCCCCGCCGGCATCGTCATGACCGACGGCCGTTACGCCGCCTGCTCCATGGATCGCAACGGCCTGCGCCCGGCGCGCTGGGTCATGACGCGCGACCGCCACATCACCCTGGCCTCGGAGATCGGCGTCTACGACTACGCGTCGGAGGACGTGGTGGCCAAGGGCCGCCTCAAGCCCGGCCAGATGATCGCCGCCGACACCGCCACCGGCGAGTTGCTGCTGCCCGAGGACATCGACAATCTGCTCAAGGGCGCGCAACCCTACAAGGAATGGATCGCGCGCCGCTCGCGGGCGCTGGAGTCGCGCCTCGAAGAGGAATGCACCGCCGAGTGCATGTCGCCGGAACAGCTCGGCGTCTTTCAGAAACTCTTCCAGGTCAGCACCGAGGAACGCCGCGAGGTGATCGCCGTGCTTGGCAGCAACGGCCAGGAGGCGGTGGGCTCCATGGGCGACGACACGCCCTTCCCGGTGCTGTCGCGGCGCGTGCGCTCGCCCTACGACAACTTCCGCCAGCAGTTTGCCCAGGTCACCAACCCGCCCATCGATCCCATCCGTGAAGAGATCGTCATGTCGCTGGAGACCTGCCTCGGCCCCGAGCGCAACATGTTCGAGGAGACCCCCGAGCATGCCGATCGCCTGCTGGTCAACTCGCCGGTACTCTCCCACGGCAAGTTCGAGGCCCTGCTGGAGGTGGGCAAGACGCGTAGCGACTATGCCGCCGAGATCATTTCACTGAACTATCCCCACGAGGTGGACCTGGAGCGCGCCCTGCGCGACATCACCGCGCGCGCCGCCGAGGCGGTGCGCAATGGCAAGGTGGTGCTGGTACTCAGCGACCGCGACGTGACGCCGGAGACCCGCCCGATACACGCGCTGTTCGCCACCGGCGCCGTCCACCAGCACCTGGTGCGCGAGGGTCTGCGCTGCGACGCCAATATCGTCGTCGAGACCGGCACCGCGCGCGACTCGCACCACTTCGCCGTACTCATCGGCTACGGCGCCACCTGCGTCTATCCCTACCTCGCCTACGAGTGCCTGCACGACATGGCGCGCAACGGTGACGTCGAGGGCGAACCGGGGCACCTGGAACACAATTACCGCAAGGGCATCAACAAGGGCCTCTACAAGATCATCTCCAAGATGGGGATCTCCACCATCGCCAGTTACCGCGGCGCGCAGTTGTTCGAGGCCGTCGGCCTGCACCAGGAAGTGGTCGATCTGTGCTTTACCGGTACCACCAACCGCGTGCAGGGTGCGCGCTTCGCCGACTTCGATGCCGACCAGGCCGCCCTCTGCGAACAGGCCTGGAACGTGCGCAGGCCCGTGGAGCAGGGTGGCCTGTTGCGTTACGTCCACGGCGGTGAGGACCACGCCTACAACCCCGACGTAGTGCGCACCATGCAGGAAGCGGTCAAGAGCGGCGACTACGACAAGTGGCAGGAGTACACCGCACTGGTCAACGAGCGCAAGCCCCTGTGCCTGCGCGACATGCTGCGTCTGCGCGAGGAGACCGCCACGCCGGTGGATCTCGACGAGGTGGAGCCAGTGGCCGACATCGTCAGCCGCTTCGATTCCGCCGCCATGAGCCTCGGCGCGCTGTCGCCCGAGGCGCATCAGACCCTGGCCACCGCCATGAACCGCCTCGGCGCGCGCTCCAACTCCGGCGAGGGTGGCGAAGATCCGGAACGCTACGGCACCGAGCGCCGTTCCAAGATCAAGCAGGTGGCCTCGGGCCGCTTCGGCGTCACGCCCGCCTACCTGCGCTCGGCGGAGGTCATGCAGATCAAGATCGCCCAGGGCGCCAAGCCCGGCGAAGGCGGCCAGTTGCCCGGCCACAAGGTCAACGATCTGATCGCCTCCCATCGTTACTGCAAGCCGGGGGTGTCCCTGATCTCGCCGCCACCGCATCACGACATCTATTCCATCGAGGATCTCGCGCAGCTCATCTTCGATCTGAAGCAGGTCAACCCCGATGGCCTGGTATCGGTGAAGCTGGTGGCCGAGGCCGGGGTCGGCACCATCGCCGCGGGCGTGGCCAAGGCCTATGCCGATCTCATCACCATCTCGGGTTACGACGGCGGCACCGGTGCCTCGCCGCTGACCTCGGTGAAGTACGCCGGCAGCCCCTGGGAACTGGGCCTCAGCGAGACCCACCAGGCGCTGCGCGCCAACGACCTGCGCGACAAGGTGCGCCTGCAGACCGACGGCGGCCTCAAGACCGGCCTCGACGTGGTCAAGGCCGCCATCCTCGGCGCGGAGAGCTTCGGCTTCGGTACCGGCCCCATGATCGCCATGGGCTGCAAGTACCTGCGCATCTGCCACCTCAACAACTGCGCCACCGGCGTCGCCACCCAGGACAATATCCTGCGCAGCAAGTATTACCTCGGTGAAGTGGAATGGGTGATGAACTACTTCCGCTTCATCGCCGAAGACGTGCGCCGCCTGCTCGCCCGCCTTGGTGCGCGGCGCCTCACCGACATCATTGGGCGCACCGAACTGCTCGAGGTCATCGAGGGCGAGACGAGCCGCCAGCGCCATCTCGATCTCACGCCGCTCATTGGCGACGGCGGCGTACCCGCCGACAAGCCGCAGTTCTGCACCGCGCCCTTCAACGAACCCTTCGACCGGGGCGAGCTGGCGGAACAGATGGTGCGCGACGCCCTGCCTGCCATCGAGGGCAAACAGGGCGGCGAGTTCCACTACGAGGTGAAGAACATCCACCGTTCCATTGGCGCGCGCCTGTCGGGCGAGATCGCGGTGCGCCACGGCAACCTCGGCATGGAGGACGCGCCCATCGTGCTGCGCCTCACCGGCACCGCCGGGCAGAGCTTCGGGGTGTGGAACGCCGGCGGCCTGCACCTTTATCTCGAGGGCGACGCCAACGACTACGTGGGCAAGGGCATGGCCGGCGGCAAGCTGGTCATCCGTCCGCCGCGCGAAGCGAGTTTCGCCAGCCACGAGACCGCCATCATCGGCAACACCTGCCTCTACGGCGCCACCGGGGGCAAGCTCTTCGCCGCGGGTCTGGCCGGTGAGCGTTTCGCCGTGCGCAACTCCGGTTGTCATGCGGTAGTGGAAGGCGTGGGCGACCACGGTTGCGAATACATGACCGGCGGCCTGGTGACGGTGCTGGGCGAGACCGGCGTCAACTTCGGTGCCGCCATGACCGGCGGCTTCGCCTACGTCTACGACGAGCACAATCGCTTCGCCGATTGCATCAACGACGACGTGGACATCGAGCGCATCGCCCCCGAGGCCATGGAGGCCCACCGCAACCACCTGCGCGAAGTCATCGAGGAATTCGTTGCCGAGACCGGCAGCCAGCGCGGCCAGTACATCCTCGACAACTTTGCCGACTGCGTGGCGCACTTCTGGCTGGTGAAGCCCAAGGCCGCCAAGCTCGATGAACTGCTCGAAGATCTGCAGGAGCGTGCAGCATAAATCCAGGTTCGAGGGGCGAGGAAGGGCGCGCCCCGCCACCGATACTTGGCAAGGATAACGTGGCTTTGTTTAAGTAATGTGGCGATGGGAATACCGATGGTTTTCCTCGCTACTCGCAACTAGTTACTAGCAACTGTGTTTTATATGGGAAACAATTTTCAGTTCATCCAGGTGGAGCGCCACGACCCGGACAAGAAACCGGTGGCAGAGCGCATCCGTGAGTACTGCGAGATCTACGGCAGCTTCGCCGGTGATACCGCGGCGCAACAGGCCGATCGCTGTCTCAATTGCGGCAATCCCTATTGCTCGTGGAAATGCCCGGTGCACAACTACATTCCCAACTGGCTGGCGCTGGTGGCCGAGGGCCACATCGAAAAGGCCGCCGAGCTGTCGCACCGCACCAACTCCCTGCCGGAGATCTGCGGCCGCGTGTGCCCGCAGGATCGCCTGTGCGAGGGCGCCTGTACCCTCAACGACGGTTTCGGCGCGGTGACCATCGGCGCCATCGAGAAGTACATCTCCGACACCGCGTTCGAGCAGGGCTGGCGGCCGGACCTGTCGCACATCGCCGACAGCGGCCGGCGCGTGGCCGTCGTCGGCGCCGGTCCGGCGGGTCTCGCCTGCGCCGATGTGCTGACACGCAACGGCGTCAAGGCCGTGGTCTTTGACCGCCAACCGGAGATCGGCGGCCTGCTGACCTTCGGCATTCCCGAGTTCAAGCTGGAAAAGAGTATCGTGCGGCGACGCCGTGCCATCCTCGAGGGCATGGGCGTCGAGTTCCGTCTCAACACCGAGATCGGCCGCGACCTCGACTTCCAGC
Organism: Chromatiales bacterium; assembly: GCA_027005735.1. Classification (GTDB taxonomy): domain Bacteria; phylum Pseudomonadota; class Gammaproteobacteria; order CAMYNG01; family CAMYNG01; genus HyVt-448. Next base: position 6,423 of record JALTLF010000076.1, read on the forward strand.
AACTGCTGGACGAGTACGACGCCGTGTTCCTCGGCATGGGCACCTACACCTACATGAAGGCCGGCATCCCCGGCGAGGACCTGCCCGGTGTGCATGCGGCACTGGACTTCCTCATCTCCAACATCAATCACTGCCACGGCTTCGAGAGGGATCCCGCCGACTACATCAGCATGGAAGGGCGCAACGTGGTGGTCCTCGGTGGCGGCGACACCGCCATGGACTGCAATCGCACCTCCATTCGCCAGTCCGCCGCCAGCGTCACCTGCGTGTATCGTCGCGACGAGGCCAACATGCCCGGCTCCAGGCGCGAGGTGGCCAACGCGAAGGAAGAGGGCGTACAGTTCAGGTTCAACCGCCAGCCCATCGAGATCGTCGGTAACGGCAAGGTGGAAGGCATCAAGGTCGTTACCACGCAGCTGGGCGAACCCGACGAACGTGGCCGCCGCCGTCCGGAACCCGTTCCCGGCTCCGAGGAGATCATCCCCGCCGATGCGGTGATCATCGCCTTTGGCTTTCGCCCCTCGCCGGCCGACTGGTTTGGCGAGCAGCAGATCGAGACCGACGAGCGTGGTCGCGTGCGAGCCCCGGCCGAGCAGGAATACCGTTACCAGACGGGCAACCCGAAGGTCTTCGCCGGCGGCGACATGGTGCGCGGTTCCGATCTCGTCGTCACCGCCGTGTATGAAGGCCGCCAGGCCGCCGAAGGCATCCTCGACTACCTGAAAGTTTGATTCCTGTTCACCACAGAGGACACAGAGGGCACGGAGAAGAACACAGACAATCTGTCTTCTTATGGCGCAAGTGGAGAAAATGCGCAACGCCGCGACGCGCTACGCAGCGCTGCCGCTATTGGCTCCACTACAGCATGCTCATAAAAGGTCACAACACCCTGCTGGCGGCAACCAGGTTTGCTTCTTCGCCAGTGCCATGACCACTAGTTGTTTCTCCGTGAGCTCCGTGCCCTCTGTGGTTCGATAAATTACAATGACAGAACTGAAAAACGATCGTTTCCTGCGCGCCCTGCTGCGTGAACCCGTGGATGTCACGCCGGTGTGGATGATGCGCCAGGCCGGGCGTTACCTGCCCGAGTACCGCGCCACGCGTGCGAAGGCCGGTTCCTTCCTCGACCTGTGCAAGAATCCGGAGCTGGCCTGCGAAGTCACCATCCAGCCGCTGGACCGCTACCCGCTGGATGCCGCCATCCTGTTCTCGGACATCCTCACCATTCCCGACGCCATGGGCCTCGGCCTGTTCTTCGAGACCGGCGAGGGCCCGCGCTTCGAGCGCCCGGTACGCACCCTGACAGACATCGACAGGCTGGGGGTGCCCGACATCGAGGACGAGCTGGGCTACGTCACCGAGGCGGTGCGGGTGATCCGCCGCGAACTCGACGGCCGCGTGCCGCTCATCGGTTTCTCCGGCAGCCCCTGGACGCTGGCCACCTACATGGTGGAGGGCGGTTCCAGCAAGGATTTCGCGAAGGTCAAGGGCCTGATGTTCGACGAACCCGCCGCCATGCACAAGCTGCTCGGCGTGGTCGCCGATACCGTCACCGCCTATCTCAACGCCCAGATCGCCGCCGGCGCCCAGGCGGTGATGATCTTCGATACCTGGGGTGGCGCCCTGACGCCGCGCGACTACCAGGCCTTCTCGCTGGATTACATGGCGCGCATCGTCGCGGGCCTGAAACGCGAGGCCGAGGGCCGCCGCGTGCCGGTGATCCTGTTCACCAAGGGTGGCAGCAACTGGCTGGAGCGCATGGCCGGGGCCGGCGCCGATGCCCTCGGACTGGACTGGACCATCGACATTGGCGAGGCCCGCCGGCGGGTGGGCGAGCGCGTCGCCCTGCAGGGCAACATGGATCCCTGCATCCTCTATGCCTCGCCGCCGCGCATCCGCGAGGAAGTGGCCGACATCCTCGCCGCCTGGGGCGAGGGCCCGGGCCATGTCTTCAACCTCGGCCACGGTATCCACCCGCACATCGATCCGGAGAATGTCGGGGAGTTCGTCCGCGCGGTGCACGAACTGAGCGCCCCCTACCACCACTGATCCCGCGGTCGGTATTTTGCCGGGGGCCGATTGCGTTCAAGAAGACTTTCCGCCGCGTTTCGGCTTTTTGGCCTTTTTCCTTTTTTTCTTCTTCGCGTAGTACAGACCCGGGATCCAGCTCTTCTGGATCTGCAGGGTCTCTTCGAGATCGTCGTGGGCGTCGTCGACGAAGCGAAACTGGCTGAGGCCGATGCCGATCTGGTCGTCATGGCCGAGACGATAGAGGGATACCGGTTCGCCGTTGACGAAGGTGTGGTTGGTGCTCTGCTGATCCTGCAGGTAGTACTGGAAGGCGCCTTCCCTGTGCGGATCTTCCACTGCCTCGATGATGGCGTGCAGCTTGCTCACCAGTTCGTCATCGAGGCAAAGCTCGTTGTCATTGCCGCGACCGATGCGAAAACGCGGGCTGTCGATGCGGATCTTGATGCCCGCCTTACCCTCGGTCTCCTGGATGAGAAATGCCATGGTCGTCCCGTTCGTTTTGCGTGGAAGATCCCCGTCGGCCTCTCCTCCCTGTCGGCCCGGCGGGGAGATTGTAGCGTGATTTGCATCACGAATTGAGGCCCGGGAGGCCGGTCTGCCTTTGGGGGGCGACCATTTCTCGCGCCTGCCAGCGAACTTTCGGTACAATGGACGGCCTAATCCGTCGTAGCCACGCCAGCCACAGGTCCCCGTGTCATGAAATCTCCCGTCTCTTCCCGCCGCGCCGTTCGCCACGCCCTGGCGGGCCTGCTGCCTGCCCTCGTCCTGCTGTGGCAGGGGGCCACCGCCGCCGAGCCCGAGTACCCCGCCGTCATCCGCACCATCATGGGTCACGGCATCCAGGTGGAAAAATCCTTCCCCGCGGCCTCCGGCCTCACCGGCTGGGTGATCACCGACGGGCAGGAGTTCTCCGTGGTCTACACCACCCCCGACGGCCAGACCCTGCTGCACGGCAACCTCATCGACACCCGCGGCATGAACCTCACCGCCATGGATGCGCAAAGCCACATTCCCAGACCGGACTACGGCGAGGCCTACACGGCGCTGGCCGGCGCCCAGAGCATCAGTGAAGGCACTGTCGAAAACCCGGTACGCACGATCTATGTCTTCTTCGATCCCAACTGTCCCTTCTGCCACGCCGCCTGGTCGGCGCTGCAGGCCTACGAAAAGAAGGGGCTACAGGTACAGTGGATCCCGGTGGCCTACCTGCGTGACAGCAGCGCCCCCAAGGCCGCCGCCATGCTCGAGGCCGAGGATCGTACCGCCGCCTTCCGCCGTATCATGGCAGACTTCGGCGCCGATGATGGCAAGTGGAAGGGACGTCCCGTCGGCCCCGACAGCGTCGCTGCCCTCAAGGCCAACGCGGCGCTCATGAGCCGCTTCGGCTTCCGCGGCACGCCGTCCTTCGTCTACAGGGATGCCGAGGGCGTCGTGCAGGTGAAAAACGGCATGCCCCGGCTGGCGGAGTTTGCCGAGATCAGCGGCCTGCCGGAACAGCCGCAGAGCGACCCGCGCCTGGCGCAATTTCGATGACCCGCAGGGGCCACTTGCGCGCCCCGAGCACGGCGGCAAGGGCCCGACAGGCCGGATTCAGAAATACCAGCCCAGGGTCGCCTGCATGTAGTCGTCGGCGCGCAGGCTGTCCACCAGCGAGCCCGCCCGGGTATCGCGAAACCAGCGCGCTTCCAGTTCCAGCTTGAAACGTTCGCCCAGGCGGCGGCTGGCCTCGAGGTTGATCACCTCGCCATCGCCGTTGAGATCCTGGATGACGCCAAACAGGATCTCGCTGCTCTGCTCGTCGTTGAAGGCCAGGCGCACGCCGGCGAGGACGTCGTCGTCGAAGGGCGTCGGCGCGTTCCCGCCACGCTCGTCGTAGAGATATTCCGCCAGCAGGCCCACGTCCAGGCCGGTGCCACCGACATCGTAGAGGGTGTACTCGAAGCCACCGGTGGCGGCCCAGTACGCCGCTCCCTGGCCGCGGCGATGGATCACTTCCAGCTTCCACAGCCAGCTGTCCAGGGTGGCCTGGGCGTCGAGACCGAGCTGTTCGATCTGCGGGTAGAAGGGAATGAGGCGATCGCCGGCGAACAACAGGTCCGGGTCGCGCCCGGTGCCGCGAAACCAGCTCAGGCCAAGGTCCCACTCACCGATGGCACTGGACCAGCGCAGGGCATAGTCCACGTGCCGATCCCCGTCGGCGGATTCATAGCGCGCCTCGCCGGTGGACACCGGCAAGGGTCCACGGAAACGGCCCGCGATCCCGGGGAAGGTGCGCTCGCGGAAGCCCGGCAGGACGAAGAGGTCGAGGGTGCCCCAGTCGCGCACGAGGCTGAGGTTGACCATCGGCTGACCGAGCTTGTCCTCGCGATCGAAGTTCTCCACCAGGTCGGTCTGGTTGATAATGTCCACCAGGTGCTGCGACTCGGTCACACCCCAGAAGACCTTGCCGATCCCCACGCGCAGTTCCCAGTCCTCGCCAACGCGCTCCCACAGCAGTTCGCGCAGGTCGGCATGGCTGCGCTGCGCGTCCCCCTGGTCCTCGCGCACGAAGCCCTCGAACAGCAGGCTGTCGCGCCCGTCATCGCTCTCGTAGAACCACCTCGGCTCGAATGCGCCGGAGAGGTTGTCACCGTGCTGGCGGGGATCCAGTGGTGACTGCACGAAGGCACGATACTCCAGCGAGATATTACCCGACCATTCGCTGCGCGCAGCACCCACCGCAGGGGCGAGGGCAAGCAGCAGGGCGAGGACGGCGAGGCGCCCCGTGCTCCGACTCATCCCCATCCCGGCGTTCCCGTGTCTTCCTCAACGCGCCCGCTTGAGTGCATTGCGATCGAAATCGCGTGGCCTGAGACCGGTGCGGAAGCGGTAGTCCTTCCACAGCAGGGTGGTGGACTTGCCGGTCTGGTGGTTGACCATTTCCATGCGCGCCGGCCGCCAGTAGCGATCGAGATACTGCCTGTAGTCGTGGTAGGTGAGGGTCTTGAGCAGGCTGTTCTTGCGATCGTAGAACTCCACCTTCAGGGGCTGGTACATTTCCTGGTCGATCCACACGATCTGGCGCGTGTAACCCGAGTGGGCATACTGGGGAATGCGCTCGATGACAAAGGTCTTGCGCCCGTCCACCACCTCCTCGCGCAGATAACGGTAGGTGTATTTTTCCAGTTCCTGGGAGGAAATGTCTTCGTAGGCGAATTCACTGCCCATGAAGGGACCGGACTTGTTGGCCGAGGAGATGCGCTTGACCCGTCGCAGGGCCGGCAGGTAGAGCCACTGGTCGTCGGGCCGCGTGGCATGGGTATAGCTGAGAAAGGCGGTACCCTTGACGTCGGCGGGCGAGTCGAAGACGATGAGCGTCTTGTCGCCGTCACCCTCCACTTCCAGCGCACGGCTGCGGATCTGGCGACGGCTCTCGTCACCGCGACGGTTGCGCAGGATCATCTCCAGCGTGGCCTGCATGTCGCCCCAGCCGGTATCGCGCCGGTCGGCCTCGCGGGCGATCTCCAGCCCGCGCTCTTCGGGCGTCTGGGCAATAGCACTAAGCGGCAGCAGGATCAGTAACAGTATCAGCAGGCGTGTCTTCATCTTTTTCTCCGTCGAATTTCATCAACAGTACGGGCAGGAGGAGGAAGTCCGCGGCAAGGGCGAAACTGATGACGATGGCAGACAACAGACCCATGCCCGCATTGAGCTTGAAGGTGGAAAGCGCGAGGATCGAGAAGCCCACCACCAGTACCACCGAGGTGACCACCAGGGCCCGCCCCACGGTGTTGAAGGCGTAACGTACCGCGTCGGGCGGAGCGAGGCCACGCTCGCGCCGGGCGCGCAGGTACTTGCTGATGAAGTGCACGGTGTCGTCTACGACGATACCCAGGGTCATGCTGGAGACCACCGACAGGGCAAGACCCACTTCACCCACCAGCAGGCCCCACAGGCCGAAACCCATGGCCGCCGGCACCAGATTGGGCACCATGCTGAGCAGGCCGATCTTGACCGAACGCAGCGCCACCACGAGGATCAGCGAAATACCGATGAGGGCCAGGGTCGTGCCCTCCAGCATGCTGACAATGTTGCGGCTGCCGATATAGGCGAACATCACCGAGGGACCGCTGCCCTCGGCCTCCCTGAAACTGTGCGTGTTGGCGGCCAGCCAGTCCTCGGCGCGCTGCTTCAGCGCCAGCAGCTCATTGGTGGACAGGGTCTGCAGGCTGACGGTCATGCGGGTGGCGGACTTGTCCACGTTGATCTGGTTGTTGAGATCCAGCCCGTAGGGCAGTGACATCTCGTATAACAGCAGGTACTGGGCGGCGAGCTCGCGTTGCTCGGGCAGGCGGTACCAGTCCGGATCGTCACCATGCATGTTGCGGTTGAGCCGCTGCATGATATCGGTGATGGTGTTGACGTGCATGGTCTCCGGTTGCCTGCGGTACCAGTCGGCAAAGGCCTTGACGTCGGCGAGAAAGGCCGGTTCGCTGATGCCACCGGGCTGGCCCGACTCCAGCGAGTAGTCGATGACATAGAGCCCGGTCAGGTTGGCGGTGGTGTAGTCGGCGTCCTGGCGAAAGGAGACCGACTCGTCGAAGTAATGGACGAAGACATCGTTGAGTTCGTTGCGCGGGATGAAGGCCACCAGCAACAACACCAGCGCCGTCATGCCCCACAGCAGTTGTCGCCGCCGGTGGACGACGAAATCGGCGAAGCGCGCCATGACATGGTTGTCGCTTTCATCCCTGATGCGCACGTGCACGGGGATGACGGAGATCAGGGCCGGCAGGAAGCTCACCGAGAGCACGAAGGCCACCGCCACGCCCATGGCGACGATGTTGCCCAGTTGCTGGAAGGGCGGCACCTCGGAGAAGTTCATGCTCAGGAAGCCGATGGCCGTGGTCAGGCTGGTGAGGAAAATGGGTACCAGGTTGAGGCGCAGGGTTTCGCGGATGGCGTCTTCGCTGCTCCGCCCGGCGCGCAGCTCGTGGAACAGGGTCACCAGTACATGCACCGCGTTGGCAATGGCGACGGTGAGGATGATGGTCGGCGCCGAGGCCGAGGGCGGCGTGATGTGATAACCGATGTGGCCGGCGAGCCCCATGGCGGCGACGATGGACAGAATGATGACCCAGAAGATCCCCGCGGTGGCGGGGAAATAGCGGGTGAACAGGCCGAGCAGGCTGATGATCCCCGCGCCCACCGCCGCCATCCGCAACAGGCTTGCCGGCAGGGCGTCGGCGCTGACGGCGGCGAGCATGGGCAGGCCCTCGCGAGCCAGGTAGAGTCCGCCGGCGACCAGCACCATGGCCACGGCATAGAACAGGCCCCAGCGGCGCAGGAAGGCACCCGACAGTCGCCGGCGCCCCTGGGCATCACGCATGAGCACGCCGATCATGATCAGCATGAGGAGGAAGGAGAGCGGCACGAGCGTCTTCATGTCGCCCTTGGAGGCCTCCGAGAAGGCATTGTTCATGACCACCATGCCGGTGAGGCGCACCTCGAGGTTGGGATAGGCCGCGCGGATCTCGTCGGCCAGCTTGCGCGCATGCGCCACCACCTGGGGCACCTCCTGCGCCTCGTTCCTGCCCGGCAGCTGGATGGTGACGTTGACCGCCGTGACATGGGCCCGTGGCGAGACGATGCGCCCCACGAGGATGGGTTCGTGCAGCGCGATCTCGCGTACCCGCTCCAGCTGCGAATCGGTATAGCCCTCGGCGCCCTGCACCAGGTCGCGCACCACGAGGTCGTCACCCTCGGCCTCGGTATGCTGGAAATTGCTCAGGGAATCGACGCGCAGGGAAAAGGGGATCTGCCAGGCCCGTTGCGTGAGGTCCTCCACCGCCGCAAGGGTGTGGCGGGTGAACACATCGCCGTCGCGCGGGGTGAGCACGAACATGACGTTGTCGTTCTTGGCATAGGTCGCCTCGAGTTTTTCAAAGGCCAGCAACTGGGGGTTTTCGGCGCTGAAAAAGACGCGATAGTTGGTGGTAAAACTCAGCTTGCGCGCACCGCTGGCCGCCAGCAGCACCAGCAGGAGGCAGAGCAGGATGATGGGCCAGCGGTAGCGCAGCACCCAGTCTCCCCATGCATTTTCCAGTCTTCCCATGCCGTTTCTCCCCTTAATCTTCCCTGTCGTTGTTGTTGATCGGCGCGCTGGCTCAGCGTTTCTCCAGTCCCCGCAACAGCAGGGCGACGACCTCGCGGGCCTGCCGCTCCTGCTCCTCCAGCGAGAACAGGCCCATGAACAGCGGCAGGTGAAATTTCACCAACGCCGCCTGGATGGCGCAGGCCGTGCGCGGCACGTCCGCCACCTCGAATTCACCGCTGGCATTGCCCTCCGCCAGCAGGGTCTCCAGCAGGCGGCACTCCGCCTCGATCTTCCAGTGCACGATGTCCGGCCGCAGCTCGGTGATGGTTTCCACCATCTCGTTGATACGGGGCTGCTCGGCGGCCACTTCACGGGTATTGCGCAGCGAGGCCAGCACATAGGCGAGCAGCTTGTCCCCGGCCGACGGCGCTTCTTCGGCCACCACGCGCGTGAGTGCCTCGATGCGCTCGCCGATACAGCGCGTGGCGCAGGCGGCGACGATGTCCTGCTTGTTGTCGAAATAGCGATACAGGTTGGCGGCGGACATGCCCAGATCCGAGGCGATCTCGGCCATGGTGGTCTTGGTGAAGCCCCAGTTGGCAAAGCGTTGCTGCGCGGCCTCGATGATCTGCGCCCGCACGCTGTCGCATGCATAGCTCGGCGGCGCGCACTCGGCGATCTGCTCGCGGATCCTGTCGCGTGAAGAACCCATGGCGGCAGTATAGGCAGGCCGTGTGAATATTTAAAGAAATATTCAGGATTAAATTTTCACCATACCCATAAAGACTCAGGGTAAATCCGGGGCCGGGAGAGGACGCTAATCATGGCAGGATGCCGCCGCGCAGGGAACGCGCGGGCCCGGTCCGGTTTCACCGCCGCGAGCCCGGCCCCACCGGAGCAGCCGTTATGAGTGACGCCCCCGATACCGTCGAGGTCATGGTGGATCTTTCCGCCATGCCCTCCCCCCAGGACACCGGCCCCGCCTCTCTGCAGGAGCGCATGCATGCCTCGCGCAAGAAGGTGGAGAATTACCTGGAGCAGAAACGCCTGCAGCGCCAGATCGAGGACTTCCTCGACAAGCTGGAAGACTGACCGTCTCCCCGCCCCTCAGTCGTCCTGCGAGGGCTGGCCCCGGGGCGGCGCCGGCAGGGGAGAGTCCTCCGATGTTTCGCCGGACACGGCGCAGCTGGCGATCCGGTTGCGGCCCGCCTGCTTGGCCTGGTAGAGCGCCTCGTCGGCAAGGTGGACGAGGCGATCGAGATCCACCGGGTTCTCCGGTGTCGCCGTGCACACCCCGATGCTCACCGTGACACAATCATCCACGCCGGAGGTGCTGTGGGGGATCTGCAGCTCGCGCACCGCGAGGCGAATGGCCTCGGCGATCTGCTCGGCGCCGACGCGCGGCGTCTCGGGCAACAGCACGACGAATTCCTCGCCCCCGTAGCGCGCCACCACGTCCGTCGGCCGCCTGAGGGTTTCCCGGATGCACTGCGCCACCCTGACGAGACACTCGTCCCCCATGGTATGGCCATAGGTATCGTTGTAGTCCTTGAACTTGTCCACGTCGATCATCAACAGTGACAGCGGCGTCCAGTTGCGCCGCGCGCGCCTGGACTCCACCGCCGCCAGCTCGAAGAAATGCCGCCGGTTGGCGATGCCGGTGAGTTCGTCGGTCACCGCGAGGCGCCGCAGCTCCTCGTTGGTTTCCATGAGCAAATCCTTCCACTTGAGCAGGGCCGCCTCGGCGCGGCTGCGGCGCTGCTCCTGGCCCACCACCAGGTAGAAGGCCACCACGCTGAAGATGAGGAAGGTCAGCAACAGCAGGGCGCTCTGGAAGAGGATCAACTCCTGCTGCCGGTCCGCCTCGCCAGGCCGGTTGAAGGCCGCCAGGGTCCACAGGCTGCCGTCCACCGGGGCCTCGGCCAGCCAGTGCGAGGCCGCCCCGTCCTCCAGCCAGCGGGCGCGCATGCCGCGCGGCGGATCCCCGTTCTCGTGGGGCCGCAGTTCGATGAGCCCTTCCCGCTCGCGGTTGAGCAACACCAGTTCCTGCTCCGGCGGCAGGGCCAGGCGCAACAGGGTGGCGATATCCTTGAAGCCGAAGCTGATGAAGAACACCCCGCCTGCCGTGGGGCGCGCGCCATCGGGGCGATCCCAGACCACCATGAGATCATAGTGATGCCGCCGCTTGCCGCGGTGGACACGCACCGGTTGCGATGCGCCGGCCAGTACCCGGCGGATGTCTTCGCGGCAGGGTTCGCCGAGGCTGATGTCCACGTCGCTGTAGAGCAGGCGCCCCTGCCCGTCGGTAATGGCATAGGAGAGGCGTTCCGGGAAATAGATGGCAATGCGATCGGTGAGAATACGGCGGATCTCGGTGTTGTCCGGGTCCTCGGCGAGCAGGCGGATGAAATCCCGCTGGTCGCGCACGAACAGGGCGAGCTGGCGACGCCGGGTGCGCAGGCTGCGCGTGATCTCCGCCGCCGTGGTTGCCACCGCCCGCTCGGCCAGTTGCCGCTGGTAATTGTCGAATTCGCGGATGCGCAGCCACGAGGTGGCGATGATCACCCCGGTGACCAGCAGGGTGGTCATGACGATGAACAGGCGCGAGTAACGGGTAAACATGCAGGTAAAGACGCTCAGGCCGACCCGGCCGCCGTCGGGACGGACTTACTTGTTGCGCCGCGCGCGGGGATGGGCGCCGTCGTAGACCTGCGCCAGATGCTGGAAGTCCAGGTGGGTATAGACCTGTGTGGTGGATATGTCCGCATGCCCCAACAACTCCTGTACCGCGCGCAGGTCCCCGCTGGACTCCAGCAGGTGACTGGCAAATGAATGACGCAACATGTGGGGGGTCACGTTAACCTCCAGGCCCGCCCGCCGGGCCCAGTACTTCAGGCGGCTCTGCACCGCCCGCGCCGACAGGCGCGTGCCGCGCCGGCTGACGAACAGCGCCTCGCAGCCGCTGGCCGCCAGCGCCGGACGCAGCGTCCGCCAGTGGGCGATGGCCGCCATGGCGGCCCGGCCCACGGGCACGGTGCGTTCCTTGCGGCCCTTGCCCCGCACCGTCAGCAGTGCCTCGCGGCCGAGGTGGCCCACGTCCACTGCCACCAGTTCCGCGAGGCGCAGGCCCGAGGCATAGAGTAATTCAAACATGGCCCGATCCCGGGCCGCCAGCGCCGCCGCCGTCCGCCTGCCGTGGCCCGCGGGCGCGGCCTCCCCGGACTTATCGGCCACCGCCGCCAGCAACTTTAAAATTTGTTCATAATCAAGCACTTTTGGCAGGCTGCGGCCGCTGCGCGGGGCGCGCAGCCCCTGGGCGACGTTGGCTGGCAGCTGGCCGAGGCGCACCAGGTAGCCGAGCAGGCCCCGCAGGGAGGACAGGTGGCGCTGCAGGGAGCGCCCGGACAGGCCCTGGCGGTGCAGTTGCGCCACGTGGGCGCGCAGCCGCCCCTCGTCCAGTGCCGCCCACGCGGTGATGCCCTGCGCGGCGCACCAGCGGACCACGCGCGCGAGATCCCGCCGGCAGGCGGCGAGGGTGTGGGGGGAATACTGGCGTTCCGTGCGCAGGTGGCGCAGGTAGTCGTCCATCTGGCGCCGGGCGGTGGCGTCCAGCGGACTAGCCCCCCAGCCGGGGGCGCAGCACGCGGGAGAGGATGCCGCCGATGAGATCCAGGAACATCACGCCCATGTCCACATGGTAGCGCGCCGGGTCGCGGCTGCCGATGGCCAGCAGGCCCCAGCAGGACTCGCGGTCGCCGTCGGTACACAGGGGGATCAGCGCCATGGAGGCGATGGGCGCGGCCCCCGTGGCGGGAAACAGGAGTTCCAGTTGCGGCGGGGTGAACCGCCCGCACACCGGCTTGCAGCCGCGGATGCTGCGCGCAAAGGCCTCCATGAGTGCCTCGCCGTCGGCCAGCAGTTCACCGTGGCTGGCGGCCAGCCTCTGCGCCTGCGCGGCGGGGAGATCGAACAGGCGCAGGGTGACGGCGTCGGCGTTGAAGTTGTCCTCCAGCTGGCCGCGCACCGCGGCAAGCACGGCGTCCAGCGAGTCGGCGTCCAGCAACGCGAGGGTCAGACGGTGGATGCGCTCGATGAGCAGTTCGTTCTGGCGCGCCGTCTCCACCAGGCGGTTGAGGCGCGCGCGCAACTCGCGCTTCTGATCACGCAGCACGCTCAGCTGCTTTTCCAGCAAGGAGACCGCGCCGCCGGTGTCGTGGGGCAGCACCATGTCCGCCAGCAGCTCCGGGTGGTGATCGAAGAACGCCGGGTTGTCCCGCAGGAAACGTACCACCTCCCTCTCGAACGCCTCGTCGGGCCTGTTTTTCTGTTGTTGTATGCTCATAGTTCGATTTTCCCCTCGTACACCGACACCGCGGGACCAATCATGATCACCGCCCCGTCCTGCGCGCGCTCGATGCGCAATTCTCCCCCGGGCAGGGTCACCGTCACGGCCTCGTCCAGCAGGCCCTGGCGCTGCCCCACCACCACCGCCGCGCAGGCGCCGGTCCCGCAGGCAAGGGTTTCGCCCGCACCGCGCTCGAACACGCGCAGGCGGATGTGTCCCTCGTCGACGATCTCCATGAAGCCCACGTTGACGCGCGCCGGAAAGGCCGCGTGGCTTTCCAGTTTCGCGCCCAGCTCCGCCACCGGGGCCTGCGCCACGTCGTCCACGCGAATGACGATATGCGGGTTTCCCATGGACACGGCGCCGAAACGAATGCTTTCGCCGTCCACATCGAGCTGGTATGCCGGTGCCTCGGCCTCGGCGCGGTACGGCAGAGCGGCGGGATGGAAGTCGGGCATGCCCATGTTCACCGCCACCTGGCCGTCGTCGCGCAACTCCGGCGTGATGATCCCCGCGCGGGTGCGCACGCGAATGCGACGCGCCGTAGTCAGTCCCCTGTCGTGCACGAAACGCGCGAAACAGCGCGCGCCGTTGCCACACTGTTCCACCTCGCTGCCGTCGGCATTGAAAATACGATAGACGAAATCCACCTCCGCGTCATCCGGCGGCGCAACGATGAGCACCTGATCGCAGCCCACGCCGAAGCGCCGGTGGGCGAGAAAACGCACCTGTTCCGGGCTCAGATGGACGGTCTGGTGAATGGCGTCGATGACGACGAAATCGTTGCCGAGGCCATGCATCTTGGTGAATTCCAGCAGCATGGGGGCAGGGTACTGCCTGCGCGGCGGGATGCAAAGCCCTGATCGCCGCGCGCGCCGGTTCAGCGCGGCGGCTCCCCCGCCACCAGTTGCCGGTAGTCGCGCCAGGTACAGCGATCCATGACCACCACCATGCCCGCCTGTTGCGCGCGCCGGGCGGCGGCGGGGTTTACCACGCCGTCCTGCAGCCACAGGGCGGGCAGTTCCAGGGCCAGGCAGCTGTCCACCAGCGCATCCACGTATTGCGGCGCGCGAAACACGTCCACCAGGTCGATGGCCCGACGTGCTTCCGCGGGGATATCCTCGAGGCGCGGCCAGGCCCTCTCACCCAGCACTTCGTCCACCGCGGGCCGCACCGGGATGATGCGGTAACCGGCAGCCTGCAGGCCGGCGGCCACCTGGTGGGAGGGGCGGTCGGCCCTGGGCGAGAGGCCCACCACGGCAATGGTGCGCACCCGGCGCAGCAGATCGGCGATGGCTGCCGTGGAGGGATTGGCAAATTCCGGCGCGTCGCTGGCGCTCATGGGGTGCTCAGTCGGGCAGGCGGTGTTCAGGGGCGAAGAGATCCGCCAGGGTCTCGCGCTCGCGCACCAGGAAATGCCGCCCGCCGTCCACCATGACCTCGCAGGCCCGCGGCCGGCTGTTGTAGTTGGAACTCATGCCGAAGCCGTAGGCCCCGGCGGAACGCACCGCGAGGAGATCACCTTCGGCCAGCGCCAGCTGGCGATCCTTGCCGAGAAAATCGCCGGTCTCGCACACCGGGCCGACGATGTCCCAGCGCCTGACGCGTGCCTCCTCGCGCGGCGCCACGGGCACGATGTCCTGCCAGGCGCCGTACAGCGCCGGGCGAAGGAGATCGTTCATGGCCGCATCGACGATGGCGAAGTTGTGCGTTGCGGTGGGCTTGAGGTATTCCACCCGCGTGAGCAGCACGCCGGCGTTCCCGGCGATGGCGCGGCCCGGCTCGACGATGAGGCGCAGCTTGCGATCGCCCAGTACCGCCGCCAGCGCGCGGGCGTACGCCTCGGGTTCCGGCGGCGATTCGTCGTGGTAACGGATCCCCAGGCCGCCGCCGAGATCCAGGTGGCGGATCTCGATGCCCTGCGCGGCGAGGCGATCCACCAGGGCCAGCACCCGTTGCAGAGCGTCCACGAAGGGGGCGAGTTCGGTGAGCTGGGAGCCGATATGGCAGTCCACGCCGAGGACGCGGATATGCGGCAGCTCGGCGGCCCGGCGATAGACCGCTTCCACCTCGTGGATGTCGATGCCGAACTTGTTTTCCTTCAGGCCGGTGGAGATGTAGGGATGGGTGCCCGCATCCACGTCGGGATTGACGCGCAGGGACACCGGTGCCAGGCGACCCGCCTCCCCCGCCACCGCGTTGAGACGTTCCAGTTCCGCCACCGATTCCACGTTGAAACAGTGAATGCCCACTTCCAGCGCGCGGCGCATCTCGTCGGCGCGCTTGCCGACACCGGAGAACACCACCCGCGCCGGATCGCCACCGGCGGCGAGCACGCGCTCCAGCTCCCCCACCGAGACGATATCGAAGCCGGAACCCAGGCGCGCCAGCACGTCGAGCACGGCGAGATTGGAGTTGGCCTTGACGGCGAAACAGACGAGATGATCGTGATCCGCCAGCGCGTCGTCGAAGGCGCGCCAGTGACGCTCGAGGGTGGCGCGGGAATAGACCCAGGCGGGCGTGCCCCAGGCGGCGGCGATCTCGGCCAGCGGCACGTCCTCGGCATGCAGTTGCCGGTCCCGGTAGACGAAGTGATCCAT
>JALTLF010000077.1 GCA_027005735.1 Chromatiales bacterium
CATACCAAGTGATTGGCATAGCGTTTACGTAACCATATGTGTTCAACCCACCATCCAACCCAATCGGATCACTGGTGACATACCGCCCGGTGGCGGGGTCGTAGTACCTGAAGTAGTTATAGTGCAGGCCGGTCTCGGTATCAAAGTACTGGCCCGGGAAACGCAGATTGAGCGTGAAGGTCGTCCCGTCCCCGTCCGGGTCGTCGTTGGCGGCGCTGGTCCCGAAGGGATCGGCGATCCAGGTCCACACCAGCCTGCCGGTCTGGTCCGTGGCGGCCCTTGGCGTGCCGAGGTGGTCGGTGTGCAGGTAGTGGACGCCGCTTGCGTCCAGCACCGCCAGCGGGGTGCCGTTGAGGTAGATGTACTCCCGCAGGACTTTTCCGGTGGCGTCGGTCTCGGCCAGCAGTTCGCCGCCTTGGCCGTAGATGAAGCGGGTGGTCGCACCGCCGACGGTCTTGGCCACCCGCTGGCCCAGGGCATTGTAGACGTAGGTGGCGGTGGGGGTGCCGTTGTCGATGACCGAGAGCAGGCGGTTGTCGGGGCTGTGGGTGTAGGCCCGCTGCCCCTGACGGGTGATGTTGCCGTTGGCGTCGAGAGTGACGGTGGCGGCGCCCTCGCGCACCAGGCGGTTGCTGCCGGGGGCATAGTCATAAGTGGTGGTGGCGGCGTTGTCGAGCCAGCTCAGGCGGTTGGCGTTGCGGTCGTAGCCGAAGGCCTGGCTGCCGAATGTCCCGTCCTCGATGATGAGGCGGTTTAAGGGGTCATAGCCATAGGCGTCGTTGGCGGCGGTGCGCAGGTCCGTGAATGCGGTGAGGTTGCCGTTGGCGTCATAGGCGGTGTAGTCGCGCTCGAAGGCGCCGATGACCTGCTGGCGAACTTCCATGTTCGTGAGAATGATTATCAGTTGTCACCGACCCCTTTTACCCTGACCCGGCGCCAGGTTTCGGGGGGAATGCGGGGCCTGATTTTGTCGGCCCGCCGCTGGAGGCAGAACTGGTGGGCCTGCTCCGGCCGATAGCCGCGCAGGCCGGTGTTGCGCCGTAACTCACGGCTGATGGTTGATTTGTGAACACCGACAATTTCAGCGATTTCGGTCTGGTTTTTACCGGCTTTCATCAGGGCCTGGATCTGGTATCGTTGTTCTCGGGTAAGCTGCGTATATCGCATCATGTGTGCTCCTCAAACTTTGGTAGGTTGGAGAAAGCCGTGATGCTAACGCAGCTTGCCCTCCAACCAAACCGGTTGAGTTGCACTTACAAGTTGAATTCACGGTTCTAAAAAAACCATCGTTTAGAAAAAAACACAAGCGCAACTACTGCCAAGGTAACTGAAAACGCCTGAACATAGATCTTAAATACACGATTTGCCTTTGGCGAATCCCAACAAAAAACGCTAACATTAAAA
>JALTLF010000078.1 GCA_027005735.1 Chromatiales bacterium
GACCATCGAAGTACGCACCCCATGTCGGGGAACCCGGCTACTATGCTCCGGCCTACCCGTACTACTATTATCACTACCCGAATCCGGCGCCGGTCATCGACAGCGTGACCATCAACCCGGCCATCGTAAAATGAAACATGCTCTCCTGATTGTCCTGCTGACGTTCCTTGCCGCACTCGCCGGCTGTGCCACCGGTCCCTACTATGGGCTGTCGCAGCAGGAATGGCAGGCGCTCTCTCCCGAGGAACAGGCGCAGTACGAGGCCGACTATCTTGAGCTGCAACGCCTGCGCGCGGAGCGCGCGGCGGGAGAGGACGTGGATGGCATGCTCAACCGCTCGCTGCGCAAGGGCACCGGTGTCGCGCCCTGGGATCGGGATCGCTATAGCTACTGACATGGAACGAGCGGCCAGCAGGGAACACCCCTACACCGGCGGTTGCCTGTGCGGGGCGGTGCGCTTCGAGATCCGCGGGCCCATCACCGATATCGTCATGTGTCACTGCTCCCAGTGCCGCAAGGTGCAGGGCTCGGCATTCGCCACCAATGGCAATGTCGCCGCCGATGATTTCGTGCTGCTGCGTGGCGAAGACAATCTCAGTGCCTATGCCTCATCCGAGGATCAACAGAAATATTTCTGCCGTACCTGCGGCTCGCCGATTCTGAGCCGTCGCAAGAGCCGCCCCAACGAAGTGCGCGTACGCCTCGGCACCATCGACAGCGACATCGCCGAGCGTCCCGAGGCGCATATCTTCGTGGGCTCGAAGGCGAACTGGGATCGTATTTCCGACGATCTCCCCTGCCATGATGAGCGCTGATGCCAGAGGACTGCCGAGGCCGAGCCATGTCCAGTCCCGTATTGCCCATCCTGCTTGTCGCCAACTACTTCGTGGCGCTCGTTCTCCTGGGCGGTTTGTGGCGCAAGGAGACAGGCCTCGTCCCGAAGTGCCTCTGGAGCGCCGTGCTTCTCGTGCCATTTGCAGGGCCGATATTTTATGCGGGATTTTTCAATCCTGCACCACCCATGCCGCCACACCGGCGTGTTGGCGTCAGTCATCACATTGCGCCCAATGGAAAAGAAATTATTGATTCGGACCATGGTATCCCGGAGATCACGGGACGGGCAAAACGGCGGCGACAGTAGCGTGATCCAGATTAAGGAAGTGTAAGGTTCATGCAGATAGCCGTATGTGCCATCCACTTCTTCACAAAGGCCATTGCCGCGGGGCACATCCTGATACGGGCCGGGTAAGGAAATGACTGAGACTTCGCGTTACCGCTACCAGGTCTATCCCGATGCCGACGCCCTCGCGGAGGCCGCGGCGCGGGACTTTGTCGCGGCCGCACGGTCGGCCATCCGCGAGCACGGCGTTTTCTTCGTTGCGCTGGCGGGGGG
>JALTLF010000079.1 GCA_027005735.1 Chromatiales bacterium
CATCGAAGGTGGTGGCGAAGATCACCGCGGCGGCAATGAAGATCACCACCACCGCCAGCACGGCGAGGAGAGTGCGCCTGAGCCATTTTTTCATGAGACGTCCCTGAAGGCGGGGGAGCCCGGACATTCCGGGTTCATGTCCTGAGAGTTTAGAACGAAAGTGGCGGGAGGGCTGGGTTGAATGGTGGGGAGATTGGAGCGGGTGATGGGAATCGAACCCACGTTAGAAGCTTGGGAAGCTCCTGTTCTACCATTGAACTACACCCGCGATGCGCATGATCTTACAGGCCGACCGGCTCAGTGTACATGGACAGCCTGCGCCTCCGGTGTGCGTCCCTGCAGCTTCATTCCAGCCCGGCCGTCCCTGGCCGGGCGTTCATCGCGCTGCGTTTTGACTTTGGTCAAAACGGTCGCGATTCACCCCACGTTAGAAGCTTGGGAAGCTCCTGTTCTACCATTGGACTACACCCGCGAGAGTACCAGTAACTAGTAGCGAGGTGTGAGTAACGAGGAAAACCTTCACAACCCACCTTGCGGTTATCTTAAGACCCGTGCTTGTACGGTGCAATAGCGTGGCCTTTTGGGCCGTCACTCCCGCGCAGGGAGGCATCCAGCACCCCTTTCCCGGATTTCCCTGCGCCTCACCCGGGCTACAGGCTACCGCCATGGAGCAGGGTACGCGGATGATTGCAGCAGGGGGAAGGGGCCGGCATGCACAATCTGAAATTTCATTTCCCTCTCCCTCCGGGACCTCGGTGCCCCGCAGGGGTAGAGGGCCAGGGAGAGGGGATCGAAATCCTCGCCCCTGATATTATTCGTACATCCCTTCGATGGCCTCGGCGTAGTTTTTCGCCACCACCGCGCGTTTGATCTTGAGCGTGGGGGTGAGCATGCCGTTGTCGATGGTCCAGGGTTCGAGCAGGGGAGTGACGCGGCGGATCTTGGCGTAGCCGGGGAAGTCCCTGAGCAGTTCGGCGATCCTGCCGGCGAGGGTCTTTCGCAGCCTGCTGTCTTCGAGGGCAGCCGGGTCGAAGGGATCCAGGCCGTGTTCCTTCGCGACCCCCACCCAGGACTCGGGATTGAGCACCACCAGCGCGCTGAGGTAGGGTTTGCCTTCGCCCACCACGAGCGCCTGCTCGAACCAGGGGTCGAGGGTGATCGCCGCCTCCATGTCGGCCGGCGGCACCTTCTCGCCGTTGGAGAGCACGAGGATGTCCTTGATGCGTCCCGTGATGAAGATGAAGCCGTCGTCGTCGATGCGTACCTTGTCGCCGGTATGCAACCAGCCGTCGGCGTCGATGATCTCGGTGGTGGCCTTGTGGTTGTTCCAGTAGCCCTGCATGCAGCCGGGGGTTTTCACCAGCAGTTCATCGTTTTCGCCCACGCGCACCCGCACGCAGCCGAGGGGCTTGCCGACGCTGTCGGGGCGGTTCTGCAGCGGCCGGTTGGTGGCGATGATGGGGCTGGTCTCGGTCATGCCGTAACCCTGGATGATGCGGATGCCGAGGCCGAGGAAGACCCTTGCCACTTCCGGCGAGAGGGGCGCGCCGCCGCTGACCGCCATGCGCAGGCGGCCACCGAGGCGCTGCTTGAACTTGCCCGCCACCAGGCGATCCAGCAGCGGCCAGAAGATGCGCGAGGGCGCCACCGGTGCGCGCTTTTGTTCACACAGGAAGCGTTGCCAGCCCACATGGACGGTGGCGCGAAACAGGCCGCGGGCGAGGGGGCCCTTCTTCTCCAGTTGCGCGCGCAGGCGGTCGTAAATGCGCTCGAAGATACGCGGCACGGAAATGAGGATCGTCGGCCTGTGGATCTGCAGGTCCTCGGCCAGTTGTTGCACCGAGCGGGAGAAGACCACGGTGGCGCCGGTCATGATGGGGCCGTAGTAGCCGCAGGTACGCTCGTAGGTGTGCGACAGCGGCAGGAAGGAGACCAGCAGATCACTGCTGTTCATGTCGATGATCTCCAGCGCCGACTCGGCGATGGAGAGGATGTTGCGGTGGCTGAGCATCACGCCCTTGGGCTTGCCCGTGGTGCCGGAGGTATAGACGATGGTGGCGAGCTTGTCGGGATCGCCGCCGCGCTCGTGGAGACGGAACTCGCCCTCGGGCTGCCAGTCCTCCGCCAGCACCAGCCGCTCATCGTCGGCCGGCAGGCCGGATTTGCCGGGACTGAGCACCACCACCCGTTGCAGGCTGGCCAGTTCTTCCTCCTCGGCGGCCTCCCGCAGGGCCTGCCAGCGGGCGGGATTGTCCAGCAGCAGCAGCTTGATGCCGGCGTCGCGCAGGATGTAGGCGACATTGTCCGGGCGGTCGTCGGCATAGAGGGGCACCAGCACCAGGCCGAGGCCGATGGCGGCCTGCTCCATGACCGCCCATTCCACGCCGTTTTTGAGCTGCACGGCGACCCGGTCGCCCTCGTCGAGGTCCTCCTGGCGCAGCGCCGCCTGCCAGCGCGCCACCCGCCGGCCCATGTCCGCCCAGGTGGTGTCCTGCCAGGTTTTGCTCGCCGGGTCCCAGGCCCGGTAGGCTACCGCATCGGGAGTCAGGCCGATGCGTTCGCGCGCCAGCGCGTCCAGCGTGCCGATCCTGGCGCCAATATATCGCTGTTCTTCCATCGAACCCCCCACGGCTTCAGCCAAGAGCCTGTATCCATTGTTGTTTTTGCTGTCCAGCGAGACCCGCAGCATAATCCCGATTGACGCGACGGGCCAGCGCTGGCTAGGCTATGGCCATGAATATTCAGGTAAATGGCGAGACCAGACAAGTACCCGAAGGTTATACCGCGGCCCGCCTGGTGGAGGACATGGGCATCAGCGGCCGGCGCATCGCCATGGAAGTCAACCTCGAGATCCTGCCGCGCGACCGCTACGCCGAGCATGCCTTCCAGGACGGCGACCGCGTCGAAGTGGTGCATGCCATCGGCGGGGGCTGAGACCCCGGCCACCTTTACCCGTCAGCCGGGGTATAATGGCGCCCCTGGCATTCCCTGAATCACCCCGCCGGGGTGGCAACCACGCAGAGTTCAACATGAGTTCAACAGCCAAAAGCCTGTCCGGGGAACTGGACAGTTTTATCATCGACGGCGTCAGTTACAGCTCGCGCCTGCTGGTGGGGACCGGCAAGTACCAGGACCTCAACCAGGCGCGCCAGGCCATCGAGGCCAGTGGCGCCGAGATCATCACCATGGCGGTGCGGCGCACCAACATCGGGCAGAACCCCGACGAGCCCAACCTGCTGGAGGTGCTCTCACCGGAGAAATACACCTACCTGCCCAATACCGCCGGCTGTTACAGCGCCGAGGATGCGGTACGTACCTGCCGACTGGCGCGCGAACTGCTCGACGGCCACAGCCTGGTCAAGCTGGAGGTGCTGGGCGACGAGAAGACCCTCTATCCCGACGTGGTGGAGACCATGAAGGCCGCCGAGATCCTCATCCGCGAAGACTTCCGCGTCATGGTCTATACCAACGACGATCCGGTGATGGCGAAGCGTCTCGAGGAACTGGGCTGCGTGGCAGTGATGCCGCTGGCCGCGCCCATCGGCTCGGGACTGGGGATCCGCAATCCCTACAACATCCGCACCATCGTCGAGAACGCCAATGTCCCCGTCCTCGTCGATGCCGGCGTGGGTACCGCCTCCGACGCCGCCATCGCCATGGAACTGGGTTGCGACGGCCTGCTCATGCAGACCGCCATTGCCGGTGCGCAGAACCCGGTGCTCATGGCCAGCGCCATGAAGAAGGCCGTCGAGGCCGGGCGCGAGGCCTGGCTCGCCGGGCGCATCCCGCGCAAGGCCTATGCCACGGCCTCCTCGCCCATCGACGGGACCTTCTTCTAGCCGCGGGGCATGACGCCGGAGCCGACACATCACAGGCGCATCGTCAGTTTCGTGCGCCGCGAGGGTCGCCTCACCCCGGCGCAACAGCGCGCGCTGGACACCCTCTATCCGCGCTGGGGTATTCCCCCCGGCGAGGACATGCTCGATCTCGATGCCGTCTTCGGGCGCCGCGCGCCGCGGATCCTCGAGATCGGCATCGGCAACGGCGAGGCGCTCATCGAACTGGCATGCCGGCATCCCGAAAACGACTACCTCGGCATCGAGGTGCACCGCCCCGGCGTGGGAAGGGTACTCAACCGCATCGAGGAGGAAGGGCTCGGCAACGTGCGCGTGATCTGCGACGACGCCGTGGAGGTGCTGGCGAAGCGCATTCCCAACGACAGTCTGGATCGCGTCCTGCTGTTCTTTCCCGATCCCTGGCACAAGAAAAAGCACCACAAGCGGCGCATCGTCAATCCCGTCTTTGCCCAGCTCGTGCGCCTCAAGCTGCGCCCCGGCGGTTGCCTGCACATGGCCACCGACTGGCAGGACTACGCCGAGCACATGATGGACGTCATGAGCCGGGCGGAAGGCTTCGAGAACGTCGCCGGCGAGGGCGAGTTCGTGGTGCGGCCCGCATCGCGCCCGCTGACGAAGTTCGAGCAACGCGGGCACCAGCTCGGCCACGCGGTGTGGGACATGATCTTCGAGAAGGTGAGTTGAAGATGTCCGCCGTCGATTGCGTGGTTTACCGTTGCGGCAGGCGCGAGGAGATGTACCTCTACCTGGTAGCCGACAAGGAAGGCGAGGGCGACATCGGCCGCCTGCCGGAGGATCTGCTGCGACACACCGGCAAGCTGGAGGAAGTCATGAAGCTCAGCCTGACGCCGGAGCGCAGGCTGGCGCGCGTGGACGTTGGCGAAGTCATCGATGCCCTCAGGGACACCGGCTACTTCCTGCAAATGCCGCCAACGATGAAGTTGTATTTGTAGACGGTTTCCAGCCACAGAGGACATGGAGCGCACCGGGATTGACCTTGTAGCCACGGAGTAAAACAGGTGCCAGGTACGAGTGGAGAGGGCCGAGGATCAGATCACAGGTTTGCAGGTCAGATGAAGGATACAGGCCATCCGGGGTCCATTCCCAATCCTTGCTTCGCACTATCCGGCTCATGGATTAGTTATTCAAACTGTCACCCGCACATTTGATGCGGGCACCAGTGATTGTTCCCTGGATTCCGGATAAAGGCCGTGCCTTTTCCGGAATGACATGATGATGTTTTTCTATTTTCTCCGTGCCCTCCGTGGTTAAAGTTCCTGTTTCCCGGTGTTGCCAATCAGCCCCATCAGTTCCTTCGGCACCATGGGTCGTCCCTGTTCGTTCATGGCGGTGCCGGTGACCACGGCATTGAGGATGAGCCTGTCGTCGGGCAGGCGGTAGATGTCCTGGTGGAAGCTGAAGCGGATGCGAGAGCTCTGTTCCACATTGAGGCACACGCGGAAGCGGTCGCCGCTGCGCAGGGGGAAGCGGTAATCGATCTCGGCGCGGGTGACGACGAGGTGGATGCCCTGGCGCGCAAGCGCGGCAAAGTCGATGCCCTCGGCGAGCAGAAACTCGTGGCGCGTGTGTTCCAGGTAGTTCTGGTAGACGGCGTTGTTGACCACGCCCTGCAGATCGCATTCGTAGTCGCGTACCTTGAAGTCCAGGCTGAAGCGGTAGTCCATGACGTGCTCCGATGTCGTTCGAATCTGTTGCGGGCCGGTATCCCTGCGTGCTGGGCATGAGTATAATTTGCCCTCCCCGGCCCGCAAAGGACTTTGACGCATGTCCACCATCGGCACACCCCTGTCGCCCGCGGCGACGCGCGTCATGCTGCTTCGTAGCGGCGAGTTCGGCAAGGAAGTCATCATCGCCCTGCAACACCTCACGCCAACGCCCCCGACTACCAGGTGGCGCATCGCTTCCATGTCATGGACATGACCGACGCCGCCGGCCTGCGGCGCCTGGTGAAACCACGCGCACATGATGCATAGCCGGGTTGGAGGTTGAAAATCAGTGCGCGAGGCTGAATAATCGTCACAGGCAGGGAAGTCAGGAACCGTAACATGGCGCGCAAAGTCCCGTGCAAGTATCATCCCGGTGTTCCGGCGCGCTGGAGCTGCCCCTCCTGCGCCATCGACTTCTGCCCCGGTTGCGCCAGGTCGCGCCCCGGCGCCGCTTCCCCACCCTGCCCGGTATGCAAGCAGCCGCTGCAGTCACTCGGCGCGGCTAACCTCATCACGCCCTTCTGGGCGCGCATCCCGTCGTTCTTCGCCTATCCCTTCCAGGGGCAACCCCTGACCTTCATGATCT
>JALTLF010000080.1 GCA_027005735.1 Chromatiales bacterium
GCGCGCCGCGCCAGGATGTCGCGGTAGTAGGCGAGGCAGTTTTCGATCCCCGTCACGGTGCGGATCTCGCGATTGACACGAATGCCGAGCTCGCGCAGTTGCGCGAGGATCGCCGAGTGGCATGACGGCAGTTCCATGCCCTCCACCTTGCCGAGGGCATAACAGAAAAATTCCAGCGGCCGCTGCGCCGTGATGCGCGGATCGAGCTGGCGCAGGGAACCCGCCGCCGCGTTGCGCGGGTTGGCGAAGGTCTTCTCCCCCGCCGCGCGCTGGCGCCGGTTGAGTTCCTCGAAGCCGGCCTTGCTCATCAATACCTCGCCGCGCACCTCCAGCACCGCGGGTGGATGGTCCGTGCGCAGGCGCAGCGGGACGGACGGAATGGTGCGCACGTTCCGGGTAATGTCCTCGCCGGTGCGACCGTCTCCGCGGGTCGCGGCCTGCACCAGCAGGCCCGCTTCGTAACGCAGGCTTACCGCCAGGCCGTCGAGCTTGGGCTCGGCGGTGTAGGCCACTTCCGCCACGCCGAGGCGTTCGCGCACGCGGCGGTCGAAGTCGTGCACTTCCTCGTCGGAGAAGGCGTTGTTCAGCGAGAGCATGGGCACTTCGTGACGCACCTCGGCGAAACCGCTCAGTGGTTCCGCGCCCACGCGTTGCGTCGGAGAGTCCGGCGTGATCAGTTGGGGATACTTCGCCTCGAGATCCTGCAGCTCGCGCAACAGGCGATCATATTCCGCGTCGGGGATCACGGGATCGTCAAGGACGTAGTAGCGATAGTTGTGGTAGTTGATTTCATCGCGCAACTGGCGCGCGCGCTCGGCGATGTCTTTGGGTACGGGCATGCTCGTCTTCAGCCTGCGGCAATGTCTGTTCGTGGCCTCGTGCCGGCAGTGATGCGACCGGGGCCTGTTTCGCGGACGGGGCAAGACATTACATGCCCACAGAGGGTTTTACCAGTGCCGCCTCAGTGATGGCGCCGGCGTATCTGCGCCATGCGGCTGCGGAAACGCCAGGCCTCGAGTCTTTCCTTCAGGTGACTGACGGTCTGCGCCGTCAGCACGCTGCGTGACTCGTCGTAGAGCTCACCGCCCAGGTGTTGCGCCAGGCGACGACCCAGCTCCAGCATTTTCTCGAAGGCCTCGCGGCCGTCCAGCGGTCCGGGAAGTTGCAGGAACAGGGTCAGGCCCGGCGTCGTGAGCCCGTCCATCTCGTCGAGATGAAAGTGGCCCGGTTCCACGCCGTTGGCCAGGCTGCAGATCACGCGGGGCTGGATGGGCGGCTGGACCTCCGTATAAAGGTGAAAGATGTCCATGTCGCCGTGGCGCATGCCCATGGCCTGCGCCGCTTCGCGTATGGCCGTCCCGCTGAAGACCTCGCCCCGGGGGGCGAGAATGCGCAGCACGAGAATGAACTCCTCTCCGTCGGCGGCCGCTTCTTCCTGGTCCACCGCCTGCAGGTGAATATCGTCGAACACCTCGCCGTCGTCACCGGTGGCGCGCAGGGGCATGGCGTCCCAGTCGCCCGCATCGACGCCGGAATCGACCCCGGAATCGACCCCGGGATCGAGCTCGGGATCCGCCGCTTCCCGCCGGCGTCGTTGCCGCGCCGCGCCCGCGCGCCGCAGCAACGGCCCAAACAGGGCGAACAGGGACAGGCCACCGCCCTCGCGCCGGCGTCCCATGACGTAGATCACGAGGACCACGAGGATACCAATGACTAACAGGCTGAGTCGGAATCCGTCCATGCGTGCTCCCGGGCAGTCCCCGGCTGAGAAAAGGTCCCGTCGGGACGGGTCGTGCGTCCTGCCGATGCGCGCCCCGCCCGTTCACGGCGGGCCGGCCTTCAGACCGCGGCCATCTCCACGGCCTCGTCCACGTCCACCGCCACCAGGTGCGAGACACCGGGCTCGTTCATGGTCACGCCGTTGAGCTGGTGGGCGATCTCCATGGTCAGCTTGTTGTGGCTGATGAATATAAACTGGGTGGTCTCGGACTTCTCCTGCAACATGGCGCTGTAGCGCCCGACGTTGGCGTCGTCCAGGGGCGCGTCCACCTCGTCAAGCATGCAGAAGGGCGCGGGATTGAGTTCGAAGATGGCGAACACCAGCGCCACGGCGGTGAGCGCCTTCTCGCCGCCGGAGAGCAGGTGGATGGTGCTGTTGCGCTTGCCGGGTGGCCGCGCCATGACCGTGACGCCGGCCTCGAGCAGATCGTCACCCGTCAGTTCGAGGTAGGCATGCCCGCCGCCGAAGAGACGCGGGAACAGCGCCTGCATGCCGCTGTTGATCTGGTCGAAGGTCTCCTTGAAGCGCGTGCGCGTCTCCCTGTCGATCTTGCGAATGGCGTTCTCCAGCGTCTCCAGCGCCTCGCTGATGTCCTTGTGCTGTTCGTCGAGGTATTTCTTGCGCTCGGATTCCTGTTCGAACTCGTCGATGGCGGCGAGGTTGATGGGACCGAGACGCGTGATCTTGCGCTCCAGGGCCTCCACCTGTTCCGACCAGCTCTCCTCGGTGGCCTCCTCGGGCAGTTCCTCGCACAGGGTGCGCAGTTCGAAGCCCGCCTCGGCGATCTGTTCTTCGAGGGTCTGGCGGCGCACCTTGAACTCCTGCCAGCCGATGCGCAGTTCCTCCAGTTCGCCACGAATGGCCTGCACCGCTTCTTCCGTGGCGCTGCGCCGTTCTTCCAGTTGGCGCAGTTCGAAGTCCACCGTCTCCAGCGCCTTGCGCGCCGTGTTGAGATCGTTCTCGATGCTGACGCGCTTCTCCAGTTCCGTTTCCAGTTCGACGCCCAGTTGTTGCAGGGGCGCCTCGCCGTCGGCGATGGCCTTTTGCAGTTCCTCGCGGCGCGTGGCGAGTTGCTGCATCTGCTGCTCCATGCGCTCCAGCGCCTGGGTATGGGAATTGAGCTCGGTGCGCGCGGTGCCCACGCGCAGGTTGACCTGCTGCGCCGCCTCGCGATCACGGTTGGCCTCGGCGCGCGCCGCGTCGAGCCGCGCGCGGATGTCGTCACGCACGCCGATGTGCCGCTCGCGCTGCTGTTCGAAACCGGCGACCTCCTCCAGCGCCGCCTGCAGGCGCGTGCGTGCCTCGCTCAGTTCGCGCGCGTGCTGTTCGCGGCGTGCCTCGGCCTCGCGCCGCTCCTCTTCGAGGGCCTGGCGCCGCTCCTGGATCTTCTCCAGCGCCGCGCGCCGCGCGCTCAGCGCCGACTGGTTGTTGGCATGATCACGGTTGGCGGCATTGAGCGCCTGTTGCGCGCTGTCGCGCTCGGCCTCGCGCTCGTGCAATTCACCGCGCGCCGTATCGAGTTCCGCCACCAGGCGCTCCAGCTCCGCGCTGGCCTGTTCCAGCTCGGCGACCACGCGCTTGAGTTCCTGCTCGCGCTCGATCACGCCGGCGCGCTCGTCGCGGTCGCGCACCACGCGCAGCCAGGCGGGACCAAGCCAGATGCCGTCACGGGTGACGACGGATTCGTGGGCGGCGAGGCGCTCGCGCAGGGCCAGTGCCTCGTCGAGACGCTCGGCGACATAGACATCGCCCAGCAGCGCGTCCAGCGACCATGGCGCGTCCACCTTGTCGCGCAGGCGCGGCAGATCCTGCCCCGCCCTGTCGCGTACCGCGTGGCGCGTGTCGAACAGGGTCAGGGTGCCGCCCTGCAATTCCTCGAGGTAGGCGCTCAGGCCTTCGACGCCATCGACGCACACCGCCTCGAGATGCGCGCCCAGCACGCACTCCACCGCGCGCTCCCAGCCCTGCTCCACCGACAGGGCCTCCGCCAGGCGCGGCGCGCTGTCCAGGGCGCGCGTCGCCAGCCATTCACTGATCGCGCCTTCCTGCTTGCCCAGTGCCGCCTGTTGCAGGGCATCGAGAGAGGCATGGCGGTTCTGCAGGGCCTGTACCTGCTCGCGGCGTTCCTTGACCTGCGCGCGCAACTGGTCGATGTGTCCGCGCAGTTGCTGGATCGCTTCCTGTGCGCTGCGCAGGCGCTGTTGCTGTTCCTCGACGGCGGCAGCGCCCTCGCGCACGCGTGTTTCGAGTGCGCGCAGTTCCTCTTCCAGTTGCGCCGAGGACTGGGCATTCAGTTCGTCGTCGAGTTTCTGCAGGCGCTGTTGCAGGCGACCGGCTTCCTGCTCCAGATGCTCGATACGCGTGCGCTCCACCTCGGCAGTCTGCGAGGGCTTCTGCGCCTGCTGGTTGAACTCGTCCCAGGCCGACTGCCAGGCCTGCATTTCCTTCTCGATGTCGTGCAGCTTCTGCGTCGAGGCCTGCTCCGCGGCCCGGGCCTCGGCCAGCGCCGGCTCGATTTCCTCCAGCAGGGCGCGGGTCTCGGTGATCTTGTCGCGATCGAAGGCCACCTGTTGCTGCACGGCGGTCCAGTCGTCTTCCAGCTGGGCGAGATCCGCCTGCTGCTGCTGGCGGCGTTCGCGGGCATGCTGGATGGACTGTTCGAGACGCGAGATGTCGGCGCCGATGCTGTAGAAGCGTGACTGGACTTCGTTGAACCGGTCGGTGGCCTCCACGTGCGCCTCGCGGTGCTTCTCGATGTCCGCCTCGATGGCGCGCTGTTTCGCCACTTCCGCTTCCAGCGCGGTCTCCTTTTCCTGGATGGCGGTTTCGGTCGCGCGCGAGCGCTGGTTGACGCCCTGCCAGCGCAGGGCCTGCAACTGGGCGCGCAACAGGCGCTCTTCTTCCTTGAGCACCTTGTAGCGTTCGGCGGTACGCGCCTGACGTTGCAGGCGGTTGAGCTGCTTCTCCACTTCCTCGAGCAGATCGTCGAGGCGGTCGAGGTTGTCGCGGGTGTGGCGAATGCGGTTTTCCGTCTCGCGCCGGCGTTCCTTGTAGCGGGAGATACCGGCGGCCTCCTCGATGAACACGCGCAGTTCCTCGGGCCTGGCTTCGATGAGGCGCGAGATGGTGCCCTGCTCGATGATGGCGTAACTGCGCGGACCCAGGCCGGTGCCGAGAAAGATGTCGGTGATGTCGCGGCGGCGGCAACGCGCGCCGTTGAGATAATAGGTGGACTGGCCGTCGCGCGTGACGGTGCGCTTGATGGAGATCTCGGCGTACTTGGCGTACTCGCCGCCGAGGCCGCCGTCGCTGTTGTCGAACACCAGTTCCACCGTCGCCTGGCCCACGGGCTTGCGCGAGGTGGAGCCGCTGAACACCACGTCGGCCATGGAGTCGCCGCGCAGGTGCTTGGCGGAGGACTCGCCCATGACCCAGCGCACGGCATCGATGACGTTGGACTTGCCGCAGCCGTTGGGGCCGACGATGCCGATGAGGTTGCTCGGCAGCGGGATGGTGGTGGGATCGACGAAGGACTTGAAACCAGCCAGTTTGATCTTGCTCAGACGCATGGCGAGAAGATACCGGATCGGGGCAGGTATTAACAAGATTGACTTCACGGCGTGGATGCCCTTGCGGCCCACCGCGGTGCGCGCCAGGCGCCCGCCCCTGCCTTGAGCGCGCCGGGGCGATCCGGTAAGGTGCGCCCCATGTCCCAGCCGCCCAACGAGCCCCTCGGCCAGACCCGCAACCGGCCCAGCAAGGTCCTGGAAACCTTCGACAATCCCATGCCGGAGCGCGACTACACCATCCGCATCGAGATGCCGGAGTTCACCTGCCTGTGCCCCAAGACCGGCCAGCCGGACTTCGCCACCCTGAAGCTGGAATACGTCCCCGATGCCCGCTGCATCGAACTCAAGTCCCTCAAGCTCTACATCTGGTCCTTCCGCGACGAGGGCCACTTCCACGAGCAGGTCACCAACCTCATCCTCGACGACATGGTGGCCGCCTGCGCGCCCCGTTTCATGCGCCTCACCGGCGAATTCAAGGTGCGCGGCGGGATCTACACCACGGTGGTGGCCGAGCACCGCCAGCCCGGCTGGCAGCCCCCCGCGCCCGTCGCCCTGCCCTGAGTGCCGCGCAGCCCCGCTTCGCCCATGGCCCCCGCCACCGCCGCTGACTCCCTGGCCGTCGGCATCGATCTCGGCACCTCCGGCTGCCGCGCCGCGGCGCTGGATGGCGACGGCCGCCTGCGCGCCTTCGCCCGCGCCCCGCTGCCGCCCTCCCGGCGCGCGGGCACCCGGGCCGAGCAGGACCCCGAGGACTGGTGGCGCGCCCTGTGCGCCGTGACCCGCGCCATCGGCACGCAACTGGCGGCGGACGAGCATG
>JALTLF010000081.1 GCA_027005735.1 Chromatiales bacterium
AGATATTCCACCTCGACCTGACCCAGACCAACATCGTGGACGGGCAACTGGTGGTGGTGGTGCGCGAGAAGACCCTGCCGCTGTTCTCGCTCACCCAGTGGCTGGTGAAGAACCGCCAGTCGGACGAACTGCCCAGCGAAGGCCACGTGGTGGTGGTGCATATCGGCACCCAGAAGGTGGGCTTCATCGTCGATGAACTCATCGGTCAGGAAGAGGTGGTCATCAAGCCGCTGGGCGAGATGCTGCATGGCACCCAGGGACTGGCCGGCGCCACCATTACGGGTGACGGCGCCATTGCCATCATTCTCGACGTGCCGGGACTCCTGCGGGCCTACGGACGGCGCTTCTAGCCGTCGCCGGGCGCATTGGCGAGAGGGCCTGGCACGAGGCGCGACGCACACACAGACAAGGATGCCGGCAGGCCCCGGCAAAGAGGAAGGCGAATTATGACGGTCAAGGTTCTGGTGGTCGATGACTCGGGTTTCTTCCGGCGGCGCGTCAGCGAAATGCTGGAGAGCGATCCGCAGCTCGAGGTCGTGGGCACGGCGGAGAACGGGCAACAGGCCATCGAGCAGGTGGCGGCGCTCAAGCCTGATGTCGTCACCATGGACATCGAGATGCCGGTGATGGACGGTATCACCGCGGTGCGTCGCATCATGGCCAGCACGCCCACGCCGGTGATCATGTTTTCCTCCCTCACCACCGACGGCGCGCGCGCCACCCTGGACGCGCTGGATGCCGGCGCGGTGGACTTCCTGCCCAAGCGCTTCGAGGACATCTCCAAGGATCGCGAAGAGGCCAAGCGCACACTGTGTCAGCGCGTGCGCCAGCTCGGCCTCGGCGGCGCGCCACGTCCGGCGCCCGCGTCCGAGCCGGCGGCCGGCAGGCCCGCCGCGCGCGCGACCCCCGCCAGCACGCCGTCTGCATCGCCCGCTGCCGCTGCGACGCCTGCTCCGGTGGCGCGCCGCTCCGCCTCGCCCTTCAAGATGGTGCTCATCGGCACCTCCACTGGCGGCCCGGTGGCCCTGCAGACCGTGCTCACCGCACTACCGGCGGATTTCCCCGTGCCCATCCTGCTGGTGCAGCACATGCCCGAATCGTTTACGCCGGCCTTTGCCACGCGGCTCGACAATCTGTGCAAGATCAAGGTGGTGCACGCCAGCGACGGGGACGAACCGCAGCCGGGCACCGCCTACCTTGCACCGGGTGGCCACCAGATGCACGTGGAAAAGAACGGCAGCAAGCTGGTGATCCGCGTCAGCGACGGGCGTCCCGACATGACCTACAAGCCCTGCGTGGATCTCACCTTCGGCTCCGTGGCGCGTGTCTACCCGGATTCGGTCCTTGCCGTGGTGCTCACCGGCATGGGCGCGGACGGCCGCG
>JALTLF010000082.1 GCA_027005735.1 Chromatiales bacterium
CGCAGGCGCGCGATGACCTGGTCCACCAGCACCTGCGGGGCGGAGGCGCCGGCGGTGACGCCGATGGTGTTGATGCCTTCACACCATTTCCTTTCTATTTCATCGGCATTGTCCACCAGCCACGCGCGCGCGCCCTGGCGCTCGGCGACCTCCTTGAGACGGTTTGAATTGGAACTGTTGGGGGAACCCACCACCAGCACCACTTCGCATGCCGCGGCCAGTTCCTTGACCGCATCCTGGCGGTTTTGCGTGGCATAACAGATGTCGTCCTTGCGCGGGCCTTCGATCTTCGGGAAGCGCCGACGCAGGGCGTCGATGATGTCGGCGGTGTCGTCCATGGAAAGGGTGGTCTGGGTGACAAAGCACAGGCGTTCGGGATCGCGCGGTTCGAGCAGGGCCACGTCTTCCACCCGCTCCACGAGGTACATGCAGCCCCCCGGGCCGGTATCGTACTGCCCCATGGTACCTTCCACTTCCGGATGCCCGGCGTGGCCAATGAGCACGCACTCGCGTCCGTCGCGGCTGTAACGCGCCACTTCCAGGTGCACCTTGGTCACCAGCGGGCAGGTGGCGTCGAAAACGCGCAGCTCACGGGCCGCGGCTTCCCTGCGTACCGCCTGCGACACGCCGTGGGCGCTGAAAATGACCATGCTGCCGTCGGGAACCTCGTGGAGTTCCTCGACGAAGACCGCGCCCTTCTCCCGCAGGCCGTCGACGACGAAGCGGTTGTGCACCACCTCGTGGCGCACGTAGACTGGCGCGCCGAAGAGTTCCAGCGCGCGCTCGACGATCTCGATGGCGCGGTGCACCCCGGCGCAGAACCCCCGCGGGCTGGCGAGCATCACCTTCATGTACGCTCTCCCTCCGTCGGTGGCTGCACATCGAGGATCTCCACCTCGAAGCGAATATTGTGTCCAGCCAGGGGGTGGTTGAAGTCCACCGTCACCGTGTCCGTCTCCACCGCAGTGATGGCCCCGGGCGTGGTCTCGCCGGAAGGTGTGGTGAACTCGATGATCAAGCCCGGCTCGAGTTTCACCGATGGATCGAAGTCCGAGCGCGGCATGCTGTGGATGTTTTCCTCGTCGGGATAACCGAAGGCATCACGCGGCGAGATCATGATGTCCTGCCTGTCCCCCGCCCTGAGTCCGTAGAGCACCAGCTCCAGTCCCTCGATGAGGCTGCCGTCGCCCATGACGAAGGCCATGGGCTCGCCGCCGCGCGAGCTGTCCACCTCCATGCCGTCCTCGAGGCGGAGGGTATAGTGCAGCGTCACTCTGCTGCCCGGCTGGATGGTGTCGGCATCCGGCGTCTCAAACTCAGTCATGCATCTCACCTTTCGATGGCGTGTGGGGCTGCTCGCG
>JALTLF010000083.1 GCA_027005735.1 Chromatiales bacterium
TGGCGGAGAGGGAGGGATTCGAACCCTCGATACGGGGTTACCGTATACACACTTTCCAGGCGTGCTCCTTCGACCACTCGGACACCTCTCCTAACTTGCTGATTTATAACGGTTCATCATCAGCGAGGCGCGAGATTGTAGCACAGAATTCCGCGCCTGTGGGCAATCCGAGGCGCGTGTTCCGGCCCGACCCGCGGCTGCGCAGGGCCGCACCCCGCCGGCTGTTCAGTCCGCGTCCCGTGGCTTATGATCCTTCCCATGCATGGAAAAAACACACCAGAACAGGGACTTGGCGGATCGCCGACAGAGGCGGGAGAGCTGGCGCGCCAGCTCAGCGACCGCAGCCTGCCCTACCGTGATCCCCTCGTCCGGATCGACTGGTCGGCCCTGTCGGCCGACGACTGGTGGCTGCCGCCGGAGATGCTTTCCCTGCACGGCGTGGCGGCGTTCGAGTCGCTTCCCGAGGCACGCCGACGCGCCCTCTCGGTAGCCGAGTTCGTGCATTTCGCCCAGGGCGGCCTGTGGCTGGAGGCCCTGTTCATGGAGCGCCTCGCCGGCGGCCTGAAACTCACGGGGAACAACGCGGCGCGCCGGATCTACCAACTTCACGAGCTAAGGGAGGAAGCGGGCCACAGCCTCATGTTCATGGAGGCCATCCACCGCAGCGCGCTGGCGGTGGGCAATACGGCGTGGTCACGCCTGTGGTTCACGCGGGCCGTGGCACGGCACGTGCCCTTCGATTCGCCCCTGTTCTGGTCCGCGGTATTGCTGGGGGAAGAAGTCGCGGATCGGTTCAGCCGCGCCCTGCGCGGCAATGCCGAGGGAGTCAACCCTGCCATTCATCAACTGGTGAGCATTCATCTCATGGACGAGGCGCGCCACATCGCCCATGCCCGCGATGTCCTTGGCCGAAACATGGCGCGGCTGCCGAACTGGCGGCGGGTGCCCCTGCAACGCCTCAGCGCCATGTTGTTTGCGCGCTTTGCGCGGATCTTCTACTACCCGCCCGGACAGACCTATGAAATGGCGGGGCTCTCGGGCGGCGCCCAATGGCGGCGGCGCGCCCTGGCCAACCCCCGGCGCCGCGCGTTTGTCGCCGATCAGTTGCGATCCATACGCAAGATCGCGCGGGACATCGGCATCCTCCCCTGATACGCGGACCCAGCCATTCAGATCAGCAGGACGACAGCCGCGACGAGAAGCAGGGCCGCGCCGATGGCCAAGGCCGGTACCAGCACTTTGTTATGGACGCGGTCGTGCATGTCTACCCCCTGGGCGCGGATGAAGCGCTCCAGTTCATCGCAACCCGTATCGCGAATGCTGCTGCCGGTGGGCGAGGAATACTCCTGAACGTAACCGTCCTCGGCGGCGCGGTCACCGTGGCGGGCACGACTGTAGTCCTGTCTCATGGCATGGCTCCTCTCTGTTCGTCGTTTCCCACCGAGCGCCTCTGCGCATCAGCGCCGGAGTCGTCCATCGCATGGACGGGGGCCTTACCCGGCAAACCAGTGTTCGTCCTCGTACTGGCCCGTGATGGTTCCTCTGGATGCGTGATCACTATGGCGAGGCGATATCTGCAGGCCGGCTTCCCGGCGGCGGCCATTGATACCGGGCGGAACACCCGCCTACTCGAGATTGGCGGAGCGAACCTCGAAGACCTTGAAGTCGCGCTTGGTCAGCCAGATGTCGCCGAGGCGCAAGAGGATGCGGCTGCCGTCGGCTCGCACCAGCTTAAGCGGCGTGCCGGTGACATAGTTGTAGCCGGGCAAGGCCACCAACTGCCAGCGTCCCTCGAAGTCCTGGGTGAGGACCACCGGCTTGCCCTTGCCGTTGTGCATCTCCTTGCTGTCCTGGGCCAGCGCGGCCTCGGCATATTTGGCCATGCGAATGATGCTGATCTCCACCTGGTATTCGATGGGACGCTGGATGCGGCCGATATAGCCGATGAGCGGCAGATCTTCCTTGCCTCTGGGCTTGAAGGAAACCAGTTGCCCCACCTGCATGGGCTGGGTGATGTGGCCACTGTCATTGGCCACCAAAAGACCACCGGTACTGAAGTTGATCAGCTTCCATGGAACAGTATGGAACGGCGGGCTGGATTCCGCCAGTTCGATGGAGGCCTGCTGGATCTGCTCGATGTGGGCGAGGGCCTTCTCATCCTGGTGGTCGTGGGGCACGGCGAAGCCCGAGAGGTTGGTGTAACAGGCCGCAAAGCCGAAGCTGACCGAGAGCTTTTCGGTGCCAAACACGGCATGGCGCACGTGGCGCCGCTCGCGACGTTGCAGGGCCAGCAACATCATCTCCAGCACCGGAATGCGGTCCTGCGATTCGAGTTCCACCAGCGAGGGACTTAGCTTGTCTTCATCGACGGCATTGAGGAACAGCATATTGGCCAGCGCCTCATGCTCGGCGACGATGCGCTGGAACAACTCACCGAAGTTGATGCGCAGGGCGGGCGCCGGTATGGCATCGTTGCGCTGATGCAGGGGCGGCCCATCGTTGCGCAGGAAGGTGATCAACCAGCCCTGTTCCAGCTTTTCCCCGCTGTCCTGCTCGGTATGCAGGCCACCTTCCATCTCCTCGAGGTAATCGTCGGGGAAATGGAACAGGTAGGCCGGCCAGGAAATAACGTCCAGCACGCCGAAGAGCTGGATGGACAGGTACACGCGCCGGATACTGGACTCGCGCCCCCTGGGGAGCTCGGCATCGTGCATCTCGCGGGTCAGGCCGATGAGCGTCTCCAGCGGGAAGCCATCGTCCACCTGCTCATGTAGCAGCAGGGAGAAGAACACCTGGTTGGCATCCAGCCAGGCGGCATTGGGCAGTTTCTGGTATCGCAGGGCGCGCAGGCGCTGTTCGAGGCGGATCATCTCGAGGATACGAAACCCCCACAGGGCAAGCTTGCCCCGGCGGTCGCCGAAGGCCAAGCGATCCGTGGTGTAGGCGGTGACAAAGGCATGCTTGTAGGCAGTAGCCGTCTCTTCCGCCATTTCGATACTGCTCTCCAGCATGTTCTCTTCTTCCTTGTCATGCAGGGGCGCCTCGTTGTGCTCGCCCTGGTAATAGACCTTGAGCATGACCGGGTAACAGTGCGCGAATATGGCCGACACCACCTCGACGCGTTCGTTGACCTCCATGGTGGTGTGATTGAGTTCCCGGAGGATGTGCACCGCCTCCTTGAGAAGCTGGGCGGGAAAGGCTTCCAGATCGGCAAGTCTCTGCAGTACCGTGCGGCCCTCCTCGTCCACCGGGGCGTAGGGCTTGTAGGCCGCAGGCAGACTCGCAAACTGCAATTCGAAACCGCTGAGGTCGTCATCGCGATCCTGCGCCGCCATGATCTCATCGACGCGCTGGGCCAGGGAGATCTCGGCGGGTGCGATCTCGGCCGGCGTGACTTCATCGGGTTTGACTTTCAATGGGGATGGCCGGGACTGCCCGGCTTCCCTCCTCTGGGCCGGGTCGGTTTCGACTTTTGCCGTGGCCGGTGCGGCTTCCGCGGACTGTTGCGCCGGCGACTTCTGCGCCGCGCTTTCGGACCCCTTCTTCGCCACCTTCGCGCGCGGCTTACGGGATGCTTTTGCGGTCTGCTTCCCGGCCGTCTGCGTCCCGGCGGTTTTTTCCTTGGCAGCTTTCTGTCCGGCGACCTTCTTCCCACCCTTGCCGGCCGCGGTACCTTTCGCCTTTTGCGCGCTGGTCTTTTCCTCCCCGGGGGACGGGGTTTCGGTGACGCCTTCGATGAGATCCGCCCGTGCCGGTTTCAGGACTTCCGCATCCTGTGCCCCGGCCGATCCACCCGCTTCGGGCGCTTCAGCCTGCGCAAGAGGTTCAGGGGGGGGCTCCGGTAGAGTCTCGCCGGCCTCCTTCTGCTGGGCCGCGGCGGCATTGATCTGGCGCGCCGCCTCCGCCGGATCCATGGCCTTCACCCGTTGCGGGCCAGGCGGCGCTTCAGGAACCGGGCCCGGCGTCTCCGGGGGCTCGGCCCGGTCGGTCTTGCGGGAGAGGAAGGACTTCCTGCGTTTCTTCGCGGCCTTCTTTTCCGCCCTGGCGGGCCCGCTCGCCCGGCCCTTTTTCTCCGCTTCGAGACGCCGGCGCAACTGCTGGCGCTCTTCCTCGCTCATTTCCAGGCGAAAGAGCTGAGATTCCTGGCGCAGGATGAACTTGCCCAGTTCGTCGAGGTAATCCTGGTCGATATGTTCGGGATCGATGCTGAAGTGATCCACGTGCAGGCCGTGGTAGTTGCGCATCACCAGGCGGATCACGCCGGCATCCACGTCCACCTTGAACTCGAAACGCACCGGCACGTGCGCATCGACGCGGAAACGCGCCGAAGTGACGTTGTGACGGTTGTCCTTGGATTTATGGCAGGTGAAATTCAGCCGCGCGGAACTCAGGTATTCTTCCAGGCGTTCGATGTAGAGCTTGTTTTCCACCTCGAACTCGACACGCTCCTCGCCCACGCAGTCGAAAGAGAAATCGATCTCGCGCATGGCCTCCATGCTGTCGGAGCGTATCTTGTAGTCCTGCTGGACGAGATCACGCAGCACCGCATAGGTCTTGATGGGATAGGAAACCCTGACGGGTTTGGCGATGAAGTTGAGATGCTCCGCCAGCTCCGACAGGAAGGTGAACAGGCGCACCACGCGCGGGTGGATGCGTTCCTGGAAATCACGCAGCCGCGCCTGCTCCGCCTCGGCCACCCGGGCCGCCTCGGCACGCTTGATTTCGGCTTCCTGTTTGAGTTCGTCGAGTAGACCCACGACCTGCAACCTCGACCCGTGTCCTTGTTCTTGTGTCCGGCGACCGGTGCACGGCAGGCGGCCTGCCGCACCACCCGCCATGAGACTATATAAATAGTATGTACGCCGTAATTTGCCAGACTAGCACCGGCCCCGCCGGGGCGGAAGTCGGCCAATCGTATTAGGCGGCGCGGCGCGCTCCCCTGGGCCCGGCTGCGCCGACAGCGGCCCGGGATCCGGCGCCTTGATATTCAATCACTTACCTGCTGTTTTCCACAAAAAATATCCGGCAAATTCACCGGCGCCCATGAACTTCCTCCCTAAATTACCTGTTTTCCCCCAATTATCAAGCGCTTATTTCGCATTTCGCCGGCGCGGGCGACGACGCCCGTCCGCCACGCCCGTGCGCAATTTGCACGACCCGACTGGCATCCTGCACACCCCGAAACAGGCGTGGAGCTATATCCTGTTGTTTTAACGGGCTTTTCAGGCTGGCACGGCCATTGCTCCAGATACAGCTACCACCAACCACAAGGAGACAAGCATGAACACACGTATCCGTCGCACTGCCCTCGGCCTTCTGGGCCTGTTTCTCGTCCCCCTCGTCGCACAGGCCGCCGCCCCGGCGGCTGTCGCCCGGCATTTTCAGCAGCCGGTGGAAGACAGTCCCGCATTGATCCTCGATATCCCCGACATCGCCGAGGAAGGCAGCGTCGTGCCATTGGCGGTGAAGCGCTGGGAAGGACGGGCCGCCATCCGGGAGATCACCTTCTTCAACATCGCGCGGCCGGAGCGGCCCCTGGCGAGTTTCCGCCTCGGCAAGGGCGCGCGGATCGAGGGCCTCAAGACCCGCGTCAAGCTGCCCGCCTCCACCACGGTCTATGCCGTCGCACGGCTGGCCAACGGCAAGCTCATCGGCACCGGCAAGCCGGTGAAGGTCACCATTGGTGGCTGCGGTGGACCGGGAAAGGTGGAGTAAACCGGAACGGGATCACCCCTGAAACTTTCGCCCCCGCGAGGGGGCGGTTTTTTCCTGGGAAACCTTGTCAAGGCTCGCTAAATATCCCCTGCGGGAGAAGTGAGTAAAAGATATCTCCAGACACAAATTCAGTCCGAGAAGCTTATCGCGCCAGCGTCAGGAAGCCCGTATCTCGACTGTTTCCGCGCAAGAAGGCGTCCGACAAATCTTCCTTGAGCCGGAGAGTGACCAGATGGAAGGGCGAGTAAAACGCTACCAACGAATGGAGTCCTCCTCTGCCACGTCTTCCTTCTCGACGCCGAAGATCCGGTAGGCTTCTTCCAG
>JALTLF010000084.1 GCA_027005735.1 Chromatiales bacterium
TGCAAGTGCCGGTTTTTACAGCAAAAATGTCTCCCGCCTCCCATTGATGCGTGCCTCGTCGGAGCGCCCCATTCTGGTGCACAAAACCTGCACCAGAATGGGGCGTGATTTCGCGTCGCGGAAAAATTATCCGTTCAAACCGTGACTTACGCCATTGTTTCAGCGATTTCTAATATTGGCACGCAAGTTGCTCTATGGCGGACAGCGCAAGATGAACCCACAGGTTTCCCCGCCCGGGCGCGGGCCGGAGACCGCCAGGAGCAGAGAATGAAAGAGAAACTCGTAGTGATCGGTAACGGCATGGCCGGCATGCGTACGGTCGAGGAACTGTTGAAGATCGCCCCGGATCTGTACGACATCACCGTATTCGGCGCGGAGCCTTACGGCAACTACAACCGCATCATGCTCTCGCCGGTCCTCGCCGGTGAGAAGACCATCGACGAGATCATGCTCAACGACGAGCAGTGGTACGTCGACAACGGCATCACCCTTCACAAGGGCAAGGAAGTGGTGGAGATCAACCGGGCACGCCGCGAGGTCATCGCCGCCGACGGTACCACCGAATCCTATGATCGTCTTCTGCTCGCCACCGGCTCCCTGCCGTTTATTTTGCCCATCCCGGGTAACGACCTCGAGGGCGTCATCGGTTTCCGTGACATCCACGACGTGGACAAGATGCTTGAGGCGGCAAAAGATAAAAAGCACGCCGTGGTCATCGGCGGCGGCCTGCTGGGCCTGGAAGCGGCCAACGGCCTCAAGGAGCAGGGCATGAGCGTTACCGTGGTGCACCTCATGGACACCCTCATGGAACGCCAGCTCGACCGGCCCGCCGCAGAGATGCTGAAGAAATCGCTGGAGGAACGCGGCCTGCATTTTCTCATGGGTACCGAGACCTCGGCCATCGTGGGCAAGGACAGCGTGGAGAAGGTGCATTTCAAGGACGGCTCGGAGATCTACGCCGATCTCGTGGTCATGGCCGTAGGCATTCGCCCCAACATCGAACTGGCGAAGAGGGCCGGTATCCACTGCGAGCGCGGCATCGTCGTCAACGATACCCTGCAGACCTTCGACGCGCGCATCTATGCCGTGGGCGAGTGCGTGCAGCATCGCGGCGTCACCTACGGGCTCGTCGCGCCCCTGTTTGAGATGGCCAAGGTCTGCGCCAACCACCTGGCCCAGTACGGCATCGGACGCTACGAGGGCTCGGTGACCTCCACCAAGCTCAAGGTCACCGGCATCGACCTGTTCTCCGCCGGCGACTTCATTGGCGACGAGAATACCGAGGAACTGGTATTCCAGGACGCCGCGCGCGGCGTGTATCGCAAGATCGTCGTGCAGGACAATCGTATCAAGGGCGCCGTCATGTACGGCGACACCATCGACGGTACCTGGTACTTCGATCTCATGCGCGACGAGACCGACATTACGGATTTTCGCGACAGCATCCTGTTCGGCCAGGCCCACCTCGGTGACTCGGGCCACGGCGACGACAACCGCGTCGCCGCCATGTCCGACAGCGCCGAGATCTGCGGTTGTAACGGCGTGTGCAAGGGCGACATCGTCAAGGCCATCACCGAGAAGAAGCTCTTTACCCTGGAAGACGTGCGCGCCCACACCAAGGCGTCCAGCTCCTGCGGTTCCTGCACCGGCCTGGTGGAAGCCCTGCTGGCCCACACCGTGGGCGGCGATTACTCCACCGCGCCACACCTCAAGCCCCTTTGTCCCTGCACCGAGCACACCCACGACGACGTGCGCGCCACCATCAAGCGCGAGCAGCTGAAATCGGTGCGCGCGGTGATGGACTTCATGGAATGGAAGACACCGGACGGGTGCAGCAAGTGTCGCCCGGCGTTGAACTACTACGTGCTGTGCGCCTTCCCCGAGGCACACACGGATCACGCCCAGTCGCGTTTCATCAACGAGCGCGTGCATGCCAATATCCAGAAGGACGGTACCTACTCCGTGATCCCGCGCATGTGGGGCGGTGGCACCACGCCGCAGGAACTGCGCGCCATCGCCGAGGTCGCGGAGAAGTACAAGGTCAAGACCGTGCATGTCACCGGCGGGCAGCGTATCGCCCTCTATGGCCTGAAGAAAGAGGAGTTGCCCGGGATCTGGCGCGAGCTCAACCAGGCCGGGCTGGTGTCGGGTCATGCCTACGGCAAGGCGCTGCGCACGGTGAAGACCTGTGTCGGCAAGGAGTGGTGCCGTTTCGGCACCCAGGATTCCACCCAGCTCGGTATCGATCTGGAAAAACTCACCTGGGGTTCATGGACGCCACACAAGTTCAAGATGGCGGCCTCCGGCTGCCCGCGTAACTGCGCCGAGGCCACCATCAAGGACTTCGGCGTGGTGTGCGTGGACTCGGGCTACGAGTTGCACATCGGCGGCAACGGCGGCGTCAAGGTGCGTGCCACCGACCTGCTGTGCAACGTGGCCACCGCCGAGGAAGTGCTGGAGTACGCCGCGGCGTTCATGCAGCTCTACCGCGAGGAGGCACACTACCTGGAGCGCACCGCGCCGTGGGTGGAGCGCGTCGGCCTGACCTACATCAAGGAGCGCATCGTCGAGGACGACAAGGCGCGCAGGGAATACGCCGAGCGTTTCCGCGAATCGCAGAAATACGCGCAGACCGATCCCTGGGCCGAGCGGGCCGAGGGTGCCGATCAACACGAATTCACGCCGTTGAAAGTCATCGGCTGAGCAGGAGAAGTACGCATGCAAGCAAGCAACAAGAATGTTTCCGCCGCGGGCGACTGGGTCGAGGTGGGCAAGCTCGACGACATCCCCCAGCTGGGTGCCCGGGTGGTTCGGGCCAGCGGTGGGGATATCGCCGTATTCCGTACCGCCGACGACGAGGTCTTTGCCCTGCGCGACAAGTGTCCGCACAAGGGTGGCCCCCTGTCACAGGGCATCGTGCACGGCAAGCGCGTGGCCTGCCCCCTGCACGACTGGAAGATCCAGCTGGACTCCGGCGAGGCCGTCGCCCCCGACGAAGGCTGCGCGGCGAGTTTCCCGGTGCGGGTGGAAGACGGCACCATCTATCTCAGCCTGACCCCCAACGAAGGTTGTCCTAATAAATAGGTACCAGCGGCTAAATACGTGTTCCGAATTCCACGACGGTTTGGAGACATCAGACTCTCGCCGGTGCGGCGTTTACGGACCGTCAGCCGCAGGGAAGCGGCTGTCGAGCGTACAGGGATGTATTTACCGCGTGTCCGCAAACGCCGCCCCGGTGAGAGGCAGAAAGGTGATCTACTCCCGTCCTTCATCAGGTGATCGGGTATTCGGAACACGTTATTCGTCGGTATCAACTGTTCGTCAGGTTCTTTACATCATACAGGTCAGTTCGTTTACTGGTGGTTTGTAGTCAAACAGGTCAGGAAGCATGCTATTCGGGCGCAAACAGAAAAATCCCATA
The DNA here is from genome assembly GCA_027005735.1 of Chromatiales bacterium. Classification (GTDB taxonomy): domain Bacteria; phylum Pseudomonadota; class Gammaproteobacteria; order CAMYNG01; family CAMYNG01; genus HyVt-448. The sequence goes on from JALTLF010000084.1 coordinate 3,422, forward strand.
AAGATCCCCGACAAGGGCGTGGTGGAGTGGAAGTACACCACCTGCGGTTACTGCTCCACCGGATGTTCCATCGAGGTTGGCCTCAACGACAGGGGCGAGGCGGTGACCAGTCGTGGCGTGGGCGGCGCCCATGTCAACCAGGGCAAGCTGTGTCTCAAGGGGATTTTCGAACACGAACTGTTTCGCAGCGCGGGGCGCGGTCGCGTGCCGCTGATCCGCGAGCGTCGCCACGAGGCGTTTCAGGAGACCGACTGGGACACGGCGCTGGATCGCGTCGCCGGGGAGATTCAGCGTATCCAGGCCAAGCATGGCCGCGACGCCTTTGCCATCGTCTCCACCGGGCAGATCATGACCGAGGAATTCTATACCCTCGGCAAGCTGGCGCGGGGCGTCATCGGCACCAACAACTACGATGGCAATACGACGTTGTGCATGTCGTCCGCGGTATCGGGCTACAAGCGCTCCTTCGGCTCCGATGGCCCACCGGGCTGTTACGACGACTTCGAGCATACCGAGTGCCTGCTGGCCATCGGCTCCAACCTGCCGGAACAACACCCCATTATCTACTGGCGCCTGCGCCAGGCGCTGGAAAAACGCAGGTTCCCGGTGATCGTCGTCGATCCCCGCGTAACCATGTTCGCCCAGATGGCCGACATTCACCTGCCCATTTCTCCGGGCACCGACGTGGTGCTGCTCAATGCCCTGGCCCACGTGATCCTCGACGAGGGACTGGAAGATCGCGCCTACATGGAGGCCCACACCAGCGACATCGAGGCCTTCGAGGCCGAAGTGGCGAAGTGGGATCCGGATACCGCGGCGCCGGTGTGCGGCATCGATGCCGACACCATCCGCAACGTCGCGCGCACCTATGCCCGCGCCGGCGCCGCCATGACCATCTGGACCATGGGCATCAACCAGAGCACCCACGGCTCCGACGGCGTGGTGGGGATCAACAACCTCAACCTCATTACCGGCAACATCGGCAAGCCGGGCGGCACCAGCCTGTCCATTACCGGGCAGGCCAACGCCATGGGCACGCGCGAGTGGTCGTCGTGTTCGGGCCTGCCCGGTTATCGGCAGCTGGAGAACGAGGAGCACCGCAAGGAGATCGCCGCCTTCTGGGGTATCGATCCGGAGTTCTTTCCAAAGAAGCGCGGCCTGTTCCAGACCGACATCTTTCCCGCCATCGAAACCGGCCAGATAAAGGGATTGTGGATCATCGCCACCAATCCCATGACCTCCATGACCAATACCGCGCGCATCCGGCGCATCCTGGAGAAGCTGGACTTCCTCGTGGTGCAGGACGCCTACGAGGACGTGGAGACCAACGAGTACAGCCATGTCTATCTCCCCGCCGCCGTGTGGGCGGAAAAGCAGGGCTGCTTCACCAACACCGAGCGGCGCGTCAACCTGGTGCGCAACGTGCAGCCGCCCTATGCGGACTCGAAACCGGATTTCTGGATCTTTAACCAGATGGCGAAGCGTTTCGAGAATGGCCGCAAGATCCGCTTCCCCGAAACCACCGAGGGCGCCTTCGAGGAAATGAAACAACTCTCGAAAGGTCGCATGCTGGACTACTCGGGCATGAGCTACGAAAAGATCGAGAGAAACCGCGGCCTGCAATGGCCCTGCCGCGAGGACGACGAGGTAGGGGCGCCGCGACTTTATACCGATGGCAAGTTTCAGCATCCGGACGGTCGGGCGAAGCTGATACCGCTACCGTGGACCGATAATAATGAACGACCGGACGATGAGTATCCGTTCTGGCTCAACAGCGGACGCGTGGTGGAGCATTTCCACACCCGCACGCGCACCGGCAAGATCGGCAACCTCAACAAGTTCAGCCCCACGCCCTACATGGAGATGAATCCCGATGCGGCGCGCAGGCTGGGTGTCGAGCACGGCAAGTATGCCCGCCTGGTCTCGCGGCGCGGCGACGCCGTGGTGCTGGTGCAGCTGACCCAGCGCGTGCCGCCGGACATGGTTTTCGTGCCGTTCCATTTCCACGAATGCGTCAATCGCGTCTCGCTGGGCCTGCTGGATCCCCATTCGCGCCAGCCGGCCTTCAAGCAGTGCGCGGTGCGCGTCGAGGCCATCGAGGATCAGACCGCGGCGGCGGTGCGCAACCGCGCGGCGAGGAGCTACTAGGAAGATAATCCATGTACAAGGTACGCGACGACGAACCGGCATACGCCTACATCCCCGACAAGGTGGCGCCGGAGAAAAACCGCTACGGCAAGCCCATCCAGCTGGTGGAGGAGGACGATCCCCTCGCCGGACAGAGCCTGCGCATCAACAATGACCCCGCCGTTGGTCGCAACCCCAATCGTTACAAACAACACGGCTTCTATTTCACCGCGGACAACTGCATCGCCTGTCACGCCTGCGAATCCGCCTGTAGCGAGAAGAACGACCTGCCGCCCCACCTGGCCTACCGCGCGGTGGGCTACGTCGAGGGCGGTACCTGGCCCAATTACCGGCGCGTCAACATTTCCATGGCCTGTAATCACTGTGACGATCCGGTGTGCCTCAAGGGCTGTCCTACCCGTGCCTATACCAAGTTTGCCGAGTACGGCGCGGTGTTACAGGACCCGGATATCTGTTTCGGCTGCGGTTACTGTACCTGGGTGTGTCCCTACAATGCGCCGCAGCTGGATCCGGTCAAGGGCCAGGTGCAGAAGTGCAACATGTGCGTGGATCGCCTCGAAGTGGGTCTCAAGCCCGCCTGCGCGGCGGCCTGCCTGGCCGGCGCACTGGATTTCGGCGTCATTGAGACCACGCCGGACAAGCGTGAGCAGTTGAAGACCCGGATCCCGGGTTTTCCCACGCCCGAGATCACCCATCCCAATATTCGCTTCCAGCAGACCGCCACCCTGCCGCGCGAGATGACGCGCACCGACGCCATGCCCCTGCAGTACGTGCGCGACGAGCCGGGCGCGGGCGAGCACGCGCCGCGCGTCAGGAAACAGGGCGAAAAGCGCGCATGGAACCTTGGCAAGCTGCGCTCGCGCGAGGATCCGCTGGTGATCTTCACGCTGGTGTCGCAGGCGGTGATCGGCGCCTTCCTGATCCTGTTCCTCGGCCCGCTGGCGGGCTTCGAGATGCTCTCGCCCGAGGCGCATCCAGTGGCCTACCCGGCGCTGTTATTCGGCCTGCTGGGGGCGGAAACCTTTGCCTTGGCTTTATCCACCCTGCATCTCGGCAAGCCGCATCGCTTCTACCGTGCCTTCAACAACCTGCGTTACTCGCCGGTGAGCCGCGAGGTGGCGGGGATCGCCGTGTTCTACAATCTCCTTGGCGTCTATACCGTGCTGGTGACCTTTCCCGGCCTGCTGGGCTGGTTGTCAGCGGAGTCGGCGGCGAGCCTGACCAGTATCATCGGCTGGCTCGCGGTCCTCGCCGGCCCGGCGGCGCTGTACTTCATGCACGCCATCTACCGCATCGCGGCGCGGCCCTTCTGGAACCACTGGCAGGTGTTGACCAGTTTCTACGGCAACATGCTGGCGCTGGGCGCGGTGAGCGTGGGGCTGGTCTATGGCGCCGTGCTGGCCGCGCAGGGCGGGGCGAGCGCCGAGCTGTTCCGCCTGCTGGCATCGATCCTGGCTGCGGGACTGGCCATGGAGGGCGTCGGCCTGTACTACCACGCGCGCGATCTGCAACGCGGCGGCGGCGAAGGCGCGGCCTCGCACCATATCCAGACCACGCGCTTTGGCCGCACCTGGCTGGCGCGTAACGCGGGCCTTGGCCTCGCGCTGTTGCTGGCGCTGGTGTTTGCGCTGCTGCCGGCGACGGGCTGGACGGGGGCGGCGCTGTGGCTGGGTCTTTCGGTGCTGGTAGTCGCCACCGCCCTGGTGGGGCGCGGCCTGTTCTACGTACTGGTGGTGCCCACCACCATGCCGGGGGCCTTCTTCTGGCGCAATCAGGGTTTTGCCGAACACGCGCGGGAGGCTCACCTTGCGGAGATGCCGCAGGTGGGCGTGGTGCCGGACGCGCATTAGCGAGCCGAGGCATGAACGGCCTGCAACGCGCCGTCTTCGATGCCGTGTATGCCTCGCGCGAGCAACGGCGGCGGCGCAGGCTGGCGGCGCTGTACCTCTATGCACGCCACTTCCTGCACGGCCTCATGCTAACCTGGCCGTTCTTTCTCCTCCTCGGCGCGGGCCTGTTCCATGCCGACAGCGTGTTGTTCTATCTGCTGCTCGCCTTCCTCGTGCCCGGCCTGCTGGGCTGGCTCCTGATCTACGGCAAGGGCGCGCGACGCGACTACGAACGCCTGGTGCGTGGCCGGATCCTGCACAAGGGCTACCTGCGTAGTTTGCATTAGCCAGGATCTCGTCTAACCAAAGAGGGCACGGAGGGCACAGAGGCAGAGATTTTTCCGGAAATCATGACCACGTTCAGGTGCTTGAGCAGAAACGTTCACCTGGCGTCTTGTAATCCCCCGGAGGGTTCGACCCCCGCATGGTTTTTCAATACCGGTTCGCCCGGCCACGTCGCTGCCAAGGGAACCATACCAACCGTTTATCCCGGGCTAATCTTTTTATGTTTCCCTCTGTGTACTCAGTGCCCTCTGTGGTTAATGGATATATGGACTCAAGCAGCCGAGCGTGAATGGAACAGGCGGTAGAGGGCAGGGATGAGGAACAGCGAGACGAGCATGGAGAAGCTCAGGCCCCAGACGATGACCACGGCGAGGGGTTGCAGCAGTTCGGCGCCTTCGCCCAGGGCCAGCGCCAGCGGCAACATGCCGAAGACGGTGGTGAGGGTGGTCATGAGGATGGGGCGCAGGCGAAGGCGGGCGGCGTGGGCGATGGCTGCATTCAACGCCATGCCGGCCTCCCGCTCGATGCCGATCTGCTCCACCAGTACGATGGCGTTGTTGACCACGATCCCGGCGAGCATGATGAGACCCAGCCACACCGGCATGGTGACCGGCAGGCCGGCGACGAACAGGCCGAGGGCTACGCCGATGAAGGCGAAGGGGATACCCAGCAGGATGATGAGGGGATTGCGCAGGGACTCGTACTGCACCGCCATGACCACGAAGACGAGGAACAGGGCCAGGGCGATGACCACCATGCTGGCGCTTTCACCCTGCTGGAGTTCCTTGAAACCGGAGGCATCGTAGAGGGTGTAGCCCTCGGGCAGGATGTAATCGGCCAGCGCGGCGTCGATGGCGTTCTTGATCGCCTCCAGTGGCGCCTCGGTGTCGAAGCTGCCGGAGATCTCCACGATGCGCCGTTGTCCGTCCCGCTTGATCTGCGTGGGCGAGGGCTCGAGGACGAGTTTCGCCACCTCGTGCAGACGCACCGGTCGTCCCCCGTGGTGGGCGATGAGCAGGTTTTCCAGGTCCTGCGGGGAGCGCATCTGGCTGCGCTTCAGGCGCAGGCGCACATTGTAGTCGCGGTCCCCTTCCTGGTACTCGGAGACGATGATGCCGTCGAGGGCGGCGCGCACGGCCCGGCCGATCTGTTGCACGCCCACGCCGAGATCGGCGGCGCGCGGGCGGTCGATGCGCACGACGATTTCCTCGCGGCTGTTCTCGTAGCTGTGCTCCAGGTTGCTGATCTGGGGCACCGCTTCCAGGCGTTTGACGATCTCGTCCCCGATACGCGCCAGTACTTCCAGATCCGCGCCTTGCACGCGCAGGCTGAGGTCGTTGTCGCCGCGGCTGAAGCGGATGCCGCGCAGGCGCCGCACGCGGGCGCGGACCGTCACCCCGGCCAGGTTGAGTTCGCGCAGTTTCTTCTGCATCTTCCGGCGCCAGGCGTCGCTGCTGATGTCGCGCTCGTCCGCGGGGATGAGTTGGACGCGCATGGCGCCGTAGTTGGCGTCGAAGAATTCACTGCGGCCGAAGACGAAGCCGCCCGCGGTGGTGAATACCGATTCCACTTCCGGCTGGCGAATGAGGACGTCCTCGAGGATGCGGATCTGCCGGTCCATGTCGTCCACCTGGATCCCCGGATCGCCCACCACCTTGAAATACAGGCGGCCGTCGTCCATCTCCGGCATGAAGGCGCCGCGAGTCAGCGCGAACATAACCAGCGCGGCGACCAACAGGGGCAGGAGGATGGCCAGCGGCAGCCAGCGCCTTCGCTGCAACATGCCCGCCAGCAGATCCTGGTAACGGTGGCCCAGGCGCTCCATGAGGGCGTCCACCCTGCGGCGCAGGGTGGAGGTCTGCGTGTCGCGGATGCCGGCGCTGTAGCTCGGCACCAGGGTAATGGCCACCAGCAGCGAGGCCAGGATGGCGGCGGAGATGGTATAGATCAGCTCGCTGAACAACAGGCCGGCGAGGCCGCCGATGAACAGGAAGGGGACCACCGCGGCGAGGTTGGTGGCGGTGGAGGCGACGATGGCGCTGGTGACCTCGCCGGCGGCGCGCACGGGTGCCTCGTCGAGGCCGTCGCCCTGTTGCTGATGACGGGTGATGTTTTCCATCATGACGATGGTGCTGTCCACCAGCATGCCGATGCCCAGCGCCAGGCCGCCGAGGGTCATGATGTTGAGGGTGAGATCGCCGATGCCCATGATGGCGAAGGTGACGAGGATCGCCAGGGGAATGGCGAGGCCGATGATGAGCGTGCGCCGCAGGTTGCCGAGAAAGAGATACACCACCAGCATGGCGAGAACGGCGCCGCTCAACGCGGCCAGGGAGGCATTGCGAATGGAATGCCGGATGTAGCGCGACTGGTCGTCGGTGACGGTGATGTTCACGTCATTGGGGATCAGGCCGCGCGCGCGCAGCAGATCGAGTCGCTGGTAGACGCGATCCACCACGTCCACGGTATTGGCCTGCGGCTGTTTCTGAATGGACAGCTTGACGCCGCTGACGCCGTTGAGGCGAATACGCAGGCGTACGTCTTCGTGGCGGTCGATGACGCTGCCCACGTCGCGGATATACACCGGCGTGGCGCCTCCGTCCCGCGTGGCGGCGGGTATCGGCAGCCGGGCGATGTCCTCGACGCGGATGAAGCGCCCGGCTGTGCGGCTGGTCAGTTCCCGCCCGGCGACGGTGATCCGTCCCCCCGGGAGATCCACGTTTTCGCTGGAGACCGTGTTGGCCACGTCCTCGATGGTGAGGCCGTGGGCGGCGAGGCGATCCTGATCCACGAGGATCTGGATCTCGCGGCGCGGCGCACCGCCCACCTCGGCGGCGGCCACGCCCTGGAGGTTGAGGAACCAGCGCGAGAACTCGTAGTCCACCCAGTCGCGCAGGGCCACGGCATCGCGCTGCGGCGAGCTGACGACGAATTCCAGGATCGGGATCTGCGAGGGATCCTTTTTATAGATCACCGGGGGCTCGATGGTGGTGGGCAGGAAACGCTTGGCGCGATCGAGGCGGCTGGAGGCGTCGCGCAGGGCAATGTTGATGTCGGTACCGTAGGGGAAGCTCAGGCTGATGCGGGTGGTGCCTTCCTCGGTGGAGGACTCCACCGCGATGGCGTCCTCGGTGATGGCGAGCTGTTCTTCCAGCTGGCGCGTGACGCGCTCTTCCATGATCCTTGCCGGTACGCCGGGATCGTTGACGCGCACGCCGATGCCGGGGTAGATGAGTCGCGGCAGGAGATCGACGCCCAGGCGCTCCAGCGCCATGAGGCCCAGCACCACCACGGTGAGCGCCAGCATGGTGACGGCAACGGGTCGTCGGATGGACCATGCGGCAAGGCCGCCCCGGCGAAAACGTGTCTGCATGTCTGTCCGCCGCCTCGCCCTGCTCAGCTTCCGGGCGTGTCGGGTGGCGCGGCGGCGGGCTCGACGATGCGCACCCTGGCGCCCTCGGCCAGGTTCTGGAAGCCGCGCACCACCACGCGCTCGCCTTCACCGAGGCCTGCGAGGATCTCGACGAGATCGCCGAAGCGGTGTCCGCTTTGCACGCGCGCGCGTTCCACCTTCAGGGCATCGCCACCCACCACGCGGAAGACATACTCGCCCTGGCTGTCGAGGCGCAGGGCGGCCAGGGGGACGACGAGGCGCTCGGCGGAACGACCACGGATCTCCAGGCGCGCGAGCTGACCCGGGGCGGCGCCCTCGGGCTGGGGATCGAGCACCACCTCGACGATACCCTTGCGCGTATCGGGATCGACCGTGGGATGGATGCGCGTGATGCGCCCCGGATGGCGGGCGTCACCCAGCGCGTCGATGCGCACGCTCACCGGGTCGCCCTTGCGCAACTCCGTGAGGAGAAGCTCGGAGACGGCGACGCGAATGCGCAGGTCGTCGGGATCGAGCAGGGTGAGGATGTGGGTGTGGATGGGTACCACGTCGCCGGGTTCGCGCAGGCGCTTGCTGATGACGCCGTCGAACTCGGCACGGATGGTGGTGCGTTTGAGGCGCGTATCCAGCAGGGCTTCCTCGGCGCGGGCCAGCTCCAGGTTGGTGCGCGCCTGTGCCAGTTGTTCATCGCTGGCCAGCTTCTTGCGGTTGAGCTTTTCCAGGCGCCGCAGGTCGAGTTCGGCCTGGCGGCGGTTGGCGCTGGCCTTTTGCAGCATGGCGCGCAGCAGGGCGTCGTCGAGACGGATGAGGACATCCCCCTTCTTCACGCGGTCTCCCTCGCGCACCGTGATGGCGAGGATACGGCCTTCTTCCTGGTTGATGATCTTGATCTGCCGCGCGGCCTCCAGCGTGCCGGTGACCACCACGCGGGTCTCCAGCGGCCGGCGGTCGGCGGCGGCCACTTCCACCGGCTTGCCTCCGCCGGCGCCGGGCGGGCCGCGGCGCTGTTCGCTACAGGCGCCGAGGGCCAGCAGGGCCCCGGCCAGCAGGGCCGGCGCCAATATCCTCGTTATTCTTGTGTTTACTACGGCCATGTTCTCCCCGTCCACCGCCTGCCGGGACTATTCTGCCTGTCCCACCTGTCGGGGAGCAAGTCCCTGACAATACGACGGTTTTTCCAGTCTGGTACAATACGAGCCCATGCACTTCAAGAGCCCCTACACCGAGAAGCCCACCGGCAACCGCCGCGATCTGCACAACCTGAGGCGAATGTTACCTTATATATGGGCCTACCGGGGGCGCGTGCTGCTGGCGCTGGCCGCGCTGGTGCTGTCCAAGCTGGCCATCGTCGGCGTACCGCTGGTGCTCAAGGAGATCGTCGATGCCCTCGACCTGCCGGCGGGGGCGGGCAGCAACCTGGCGCTGGTGTTGCCCCTCGGCCTGTTGCTGGGCTACGGCGGCCTGCGCCTTGCCGGTTCGCTGTTCAACGAGCTGCGCGACGCGGTGTTCGCACGCGTGCGCTACCACGCCATGCGGCGCCTGTCGCTACAGGTACTCGACCACCTGCATCGCCTCTCCCTGCGCTTCCACCTGGAGCGCAAGACCGGCAACATCATCAGCGACCTGGAGCGGGGCACCAACAGTATCAGCTCCATCCTCAACTACATGGTGTTCAACATCCTGCCCACCATGGCGGAGTTCCTCCTCGTCGCGGCCATCTTGTTCTCCATCTACGATCCGCGTTTCGCCATCGCCACCTTTGCCACCGTGGTGGTCTATATCGTCTTTACCCTGGCGGTGACCGAGTGGCGCATGCATTTCCGCCATACCATGAACCGCCTGGATTCCGAGGCCAACGGCCAGGCGGTGGACGGCCTGCTCAACTACGAGACCGTCAAGTACTTCAACAACGAGCGCCTGGAACTGCAACGCTACGATAACACGTTGAGCCAGTGGGAAGACGCAGCGGTAAAGAGCCAAACCTCCATGTCCCTGCTCAACTTCGGCCAGGGCGCCATCATCGCGGTGGGCGTGACGCTGATCATGATCTTCGCGGCACAGGGCGTGGTTGCCGGCAGCCTGACGCTGGGCGACCTGGTGCTGGTCAATACCATGATGTTGCAGTTGTTCATGCCGCTGAACTTCCTCGGCATCATCTATCGCATGTTGAAGTACACCCTGGCGGACATGGACCGCGTGCTCAAGCTGCTCGATACCCAACCCGAGATCGAGGATGCGCCCGATGCCGGGGAACTGGTGGTGGACAGGGGCGAGGTCCGTTTCGAGGACGTGCATTTTTCCTACCAGCCGGAGCGCGAGGTTCTGCACGGCGTGAGCTTCGCGATCCCCGCCGGACACAAGCTCGCGGTGGTGGGGCCGTCGGGCTCCGGCAAGTCCACGCTGGCGCGCCTGCTGTTTCGTTTCTACGACGTGGACAGCGGTCGTATCACCATCGACGGCCAGGACGTGCGCGAGGTCAGCCAGCAGAGCCTGCGCAGCCAGATCGGCATCGTGCCCCAGGACACGGTGCTGTTCAACGACACCCTGCTCTACAACCTGCAATACGCTCGCCCGGAGGCCACGCGCGAGGAGATCGAGACGGCCGCGCGCCATGCCGACATCCATGATTTCATCATGTCACTGCCCGACGGTTACGAGACCGTGGTGGGAGAGCGCGGCCTGAAGCTTTCCGGCGGCGAGAAGCAGCGCGTGGCGATTGCGCGGGTGATCCTCAAGAACCCGCGTATTCTGATCTTCGACGAGGCCACCTCCAGCCTCGATTCGGTCACCGAGCGCGCCATTCTCGCCGCCCTCAAGAAGGTCGCCGCCGAGCACACCACGCTGGTCATTGCCCATCGTCTCTCCACCATCGTCGATGCCGAGCGGATCCTCGTACTGGAGGCCGGGCGTATCGTGGAGCAGGGCACGCACGCGGAGCTGCTGGCCGCCGGCGGCCATTACGCCAATCTCTGGGCCCTGCAACAGAAGGAGCGCCACGAGGAGGCCGCCGTGCCCGCTGCGGAGGAGAGCGTCGTGCCCGGCTGATTATTCCCTTTGGGGTGGGGTCAGTTTTCGCGAAGGCTGTTATAGTGCGGACCGCCCCGTGAAGAGACAGAAACCTTGCGACTTTTCAGAGATTTTTCGGAGTAAAAACCAACCATGCGCCCGTCGAGCCTGTTTACCGTTCTTCAGAAGGAATTTGCCAGTACCCGCGCCGGTCACCACACCCCGGTGATGATCTGGGGGCCGCCCGGCGTGGGCAAGTCCCAGATCATCGCCCAGGTGGGGAAGCAACACGAGGTTCCGGTGATCGACATCCGCCTCTCCCAGATGGAACCCAGCGACCTGCGCGGCATTCCCTTCCGCGAAGGCGCCCACGTGGAGTGGGCCATCCCCGCCATGCTGCCAGACGCGGAGCGGCACGGTCCCAGCGGCATCCTGTTTCTCGACGAGATCACCTCGGCGCCCCCCAGCGTGTCGGCCGCGGCTTACCAGCTGATCCTCGACCGACGCCTGGGCGAATACGAGGTGCCCGAGGGCTGGGCGATCTTCGCCGCCGGCAACCGCCAGGGCGACCGTGGCGTGACCTATACCATGCCCTCGCCGCTGGCCAATCGCTTCGCCCACTTCGAGTTCGAGATCAATCTCGACGACTGGGTGGCCTGGGCCTACCGCAACGGCATCGACGACCGCGTCATCGCCTTCCTGCGTTTTCGCCCCGATCTCCTCTTCGAATTCGATCCGGCGCACAATCCGGTGGCTTTCCCCTCGCCGCGATCCTGGGAGTTCGCCCACCGCGCCCTGCAGAAGTTCGACGCCCAGCATGAGCTGCTGCTCGGTTCCCTGCAGGCCTGCGTCGGCGAGGCCGCCGGGGTGGAACTCTATGCCTTCGTACAGAATCTAGACAAGATGCCGGATCTCGATGCCATCATGCGTGGCGAGGAAGTGGCGGTACCCGATGAGATCGATCTCCAATACGCCGTGGCCTCGGCGCTGGTGGGCCGCGCCATCAAGGTCAACGGCAGCGACGAAGCCGTGGGCGTGCAGGGCAATATTCTCAACTATGCTTCGCGTTTTCCCCAGCGCGAGATGGGCGTGATGATGGTCTCCGACATGCACCGCGCCATCGGCGAGGATCTGTTCACCATCCCCGAGTTCTCCCAGTGGGCCAACGCCGTGGCGGACCTGATGCTCTATGAGGGCTGAGGATGCCAGTCACATTTCCTTTGCCGGATATTGGGGTGACCGAGACAGTTTTCATTTGCGCGATCGTGCGTTGTCCGCGTTGGCTTCCCCGCGGCAAGACCGTCGGCCGCAGGAAGTGGCCGTCGAGCCGGCAGGGATGCCGTGTTTTGCGTGTCTTGCCGGGGGAAGCCCACGCGGACACGGTGAGTCCTGTTTATGTTTCTTGCAGGTGCATGGTGGCCTGATGTATGGACTGCAACGGCTGGTGATAGTGCATGGCTGATACCGACATCGAAACCCGCCTGTCTGCCGCGCGCACGCGGCTGATCATCGAGAAGCCTTTTCTCGGCGCGCTGGTGCTGCGCCTGCCCATGGTGGCCGCCAGCCCCGAGTGGTGCAAGACCACCGCCACCGACGCGCGCAACTTCTACTACAATCCCGAGTACATCGGCGCGCTGGATCTGAAGCAGACCCAGTTCGTGCTCGCCCACGAGGCCCTGCACTGTGCGCTGTCGCACTTCGCCCGGCGCGGCACGCGCGACAAGCATCGCTGGGACGTGGCCTGCGACTTCGCCATCAATCCCATCCTGCTCGAGGATGGTCTCACGCCGCCGCCGGGGATCCTCTACGAGCGCAGCTACGAGGGCATGACCGCCGACGAGATCTACCCCTGCATCGACGAAAATCCCGAGGAAGAACCCCTCGACCAGCACCTCTACGATCAGGAGCGCGACGAGCAGGGACGCAGCGGGGAGAGCGGCGGCGGCAAGGGCAAGCGGCCGAAGGACGACCGGCCCAGGGACGACCGGCAGGACGGCAAGGACCCGCAGCCGGATCGTCCCGATGCGGAACTCGAGGATCAGCCGCCCCGCGAGGAGGGCACGGAACCGCAGCAGCCGGATGACCGGAAAGGGCAGCAGCCCGGCGACCTGGACGGCAAGCGGCCCCAGGGGGCGGGAAAGCCGGAACCCCTGAGCCCTGCCGAGCGCGACCAGCTCCGCGTACAGTGGCAACAACGTCTCGCCGGCGCGGCGCAACAGGCCATGCAGGCGGGCAAGCTGGGTATCGGCATGGCGCGCATGATCGACTTCCTGCTGGAACCGGAACTGCCCTGGCGCGTCCTGCTGGCGCGCTACCTCAGCTCGGTGGCGCGCGACGACTACAACTACACCCGGCCGAGTACGCGCCGTGGCGATCCGGCGGTGTTCCCCAGCCTGCGCAGCGCGCAGATCGACATGGTGGTGATCATCGATGTCTCCGGTTCGGTGTCGGAGAAGGAGATCAGCCAGTTCGTTGCCGAGATCGATGCCATCAAGGGGCAGATCCGCGCGCGCATCGTCATGCATGCCTGTGATGCGGACCTGGTGGAAGACGGCCCCTGGGAGTACGAGCCCTGGGAGGAGTTCACCATGCCGGCGAAGGTCACCGGCGGCGGCGGCACCTCCTTCCGGCCGCCCTTCGAGTGGGTGGAGCGCCGCGATCGTGCGCCGGATCTGCTGGTCTATTTCACCGATGCCGAGGGTGAGTTTCCCGAATTCCCACCCAACTACCCGGTGATCTGGCTCATCAAGGGCAAGGGCAGGGTGCCATGGGGGGAGCGCATCCAGCTCAACTGATCCCGGTCTCCGCGCCTTGCAGAGCGGCGCGGCATGGATGCCGGATTCCGCGACCCGCCGGTTCGCATTTTATCGCCTGATATGTTTAGATTGTTCCTCACCCCCCACGGGCAAGAGGAGTGTCCAGATGTCCACGGCGACCGCACCCGGTTCGGATCCGGGCCCAGGTTCAGGCTTGCAGGAGCTGGAGCAGGATTACGCGCGGATCCGGCAGCAGTCCGAATCCCTCTGTGAGTCCCTTGCCATCGAAGACTTCTGTATCCAGACCATCCCGGAAGTCAGTCCCACCAAGTGGCACCTCGCGCACGTTTCCTGGTTCTTCGAGGCCATGATCCTCGAGCCCTTCCTCAAGGGCTACCAGTGTTACAACCCCCGTTATGCCTTCCTGTTCAATTCCTATTATTACACCGTGGGCGAGATGCACCCGCGCCCGCGGCGTGGCCACCTGTCGCGACCCACGGTGGAAGAGATCTACCAGTACCGCGCCTGGGTGGACCAGCACATGGGCGAACTGCTGGCCGATGTCGGGCATCCCGAACGCCAGGCCATCCTCCAGCGTACTACCATCGGACTGCACCACGAACAGCAGCACCAGGAATTGCTGCTCACCGACATCAAGCACGTACTGGCCGCCAATCCCCTGCGACCATCCTACGACAATCTGCCCGTGCCGCAGGGCGAGGCGGGCGGCGCCGAGTGGATCGAATTCGAGGGAGGGCTCAAGGAGATCGGCGCCACGGGTGATCACTTCGCCTACGACAACGAGTTGCCGCGCCACTCGGTGTACATCGCGCCCTACCGGCTGGCTTCGCGTCTGATCACCAACGGCGAGTACATGGAGTTCATGGAGGCCGGCGGCTACCAGCAGTCCGAGCACTGGCTGTCCGATGGCTGGGCGAGCATCAACAGGGAGGGCTGGCAGGCGCCGCTCTACTGGTTCCACGAGGACGGGCAGTGGTGCTACATGACCCTGGGCGGTCCGCGCGCCGTGGATGAAAACAGCCCGGTGTGCCATGTCAGTTACTACGAGGCCGACGCCTATGCCCGCTGGGCGGGCAAGCGCCTGCCCACCGAGTGGGAATGGGAAGCGGCGGCGGGGGACCAGTTCATCCTCGGCAACCTGCGTGAGACGGGTTACCTGCATCCCGCGCCTGCCGGTGATCCGGCCGTGTCCCATTCCGGCCGCCTGTCGCAGATGTACGGCGACGTCTGGGAATGGACCCAGAGTCCCTACACCCCGTACCCCGGCTTCAGACCGCTGAGCGGCGCGCTGGGCGAATACAACGGCAAGTTCATGTGCAACCAGATGGTCCTGCGGGGCGGTTCCTGCGTCACCGCGGAGGATCACCTGCGCAGCACCTACCGGAATTTCTTTTATCCCCACGAGCGCTGGCAGTTCATGGGACTACGTCTTGCGGAGGACATGGAGTGAAGGCAGCACTACAGGAAGTCGATATCGCGTTTCATGATTTTCACCCCCCCGAGGACGATTTCTACGCCGAGGTCATCGAAGGCCTGAAGGGCTCGCCGCCCACCATCTCGCCGAAATTCTTCTACGACCAGCAGGGCTCGCGCCTGTTCGACGCCATCTGCGCCTGTCACGAGTATTACCCCACGCGCACCGAGTCGAAGATCCTGCGGGACAGGCGCGAGGCCATCGCGCAGCACGTAGGGGAGGGCTGTGTGCTCATCGAGCCCGGCGCCGGCAGTACCGAAAAGGTACGCCTGTTGCTCGATGCACTGCGCCCACGGACCTTCATTCCCATGGACATCTCCCGCGAGCACCTGCGCCTGGCGGCGCAAGGGCTGGCGGAGGACTACCCCTGGCTCGACGTGTGCGCCGCCTGCGTGGACTTCACCGCGCCCATCCCCCTGCCCGTGGATCCGGATGGTGCACGCAAGGTGGTATTCTTCCCCGGCTCCAGTATCGGCAACTTCGAGCCGCAGGCCGCCGAGGACTTCCTCGCCCACCTGCGCGACATGGTGGGCGAGCAGGGCGGACTCATCATCGGCGTGGATCTGAAAAAGGACGCCGAGGTGCTGCGTGCCGCCTACAATGATCGTCTCGGCATCACCGCGGCCTTCAACCTCAACCTGCTGCATCGCATCAACCGCGAACTGGCGGCGGACTTCGACGTCACCGCCTTTGCGCATGACGCCTTCTACAACGACGAACTCGGCCGCGTGGAAATGCACCTGCGTTGCCAGCGCGATACCGACGTGCGCATCGGCGGCGAGACCCTGCGCTTCGCCAGGGACAGCAGCATCCATACCGAGAACTCCTACAAGTACCACGTGGAGGAATTCCAGCAACTGGCGGCGCGTGCGGGCTTCCGCCCCCGCGACTGCTGGACCGACGAGGACGGGCTCTTCAGCGTGCACTACTTCGAGGCGGCCTGACGTCCGACCCGCCGTTCTGTGGCGCGGCCATAAAAAAAGCGGGTGCCGGGGGAGTGGCACCCGCAGAACGAGGTAGAGAGTATGTCTGGACAACGTTGAGGAGGAGATCGTAGAAAACTCCAGACACCCCGGACATTGCATCAAGCGTGCCAGTTTTCCCTTCCACGCCCGGCAGCCAATTTAATCGCCAAAATTCAACAGCTTGAAAACGTCCTGCCGACGGCATGGCAACGGGTGGGGTACGGTGGTGACGAAAAGCTGCCGCCCGGCCAGCTTGCGGGGCCGTCACCGGCGGGAATCCGCCATGCCCGCGTCGCCAGGTTGCCGGTGGGGTGCCGCCGGCAGCCGCTCGGGCTCGCGCCCGGCCACGGGCGGATCCGCCGCGCGGATCGGGTTACACTGATCCCATGGACAATGAAATGAATTTCCGCGTCGCAGCCCTGCCGGCCATCCGTTTCGGCGCCGGCAGCCTGGCGGAACTGCCCGCGCTGGTGCGCGCCCAGGGACACCGGATCCTGCTCGTCACCGGTGCGCGGGCCTTTCGCGCCACCCCCGCCTGGCAGGTGCTCACCGAGGCGCTCTCCGACTGTGAATGCCACGACATGGTGGTTGAAGGGGAGCCCGGCCCGCAACTGGTGGACGCGGCGGTGGCGCGCTTCCGCCCGGCGAATATCGAGGTGGTGGTGGGGATCGGCGGCGGCAGCGTGCTCGATGCCGCCAAGGCCATCGCCGGCCTGTTGCCCTTCGGCAACTCGGTGCTCGATCACCTCGAAGGCGTGGGACGCGGCCTGCCCTATACCGGCCCGGCCCTGCCGTTCATTGCCGTGCCCACCACTGCCGGCACGGGCAGCGAGGCCACCAAGAATGCCGTCCTCAGCGAGCGCGGTGAAAACGGCTACAAGAAGTCCTTTCGCCACGACACGCTGGTGCCCCGCGTGGCGCTGGTGGACCCGGAGCTGTTGCGCAGTTGCCCGCCATCACGCATCGCCGCCAACGGCATGGACGCGCTGACCCAGTTGCTGGAGTCCTATGTCTCCACGCGGGCCAGCGTGTTTACCGATGCCCTGGCGCGTGATGCCCTGCAGCGCGTGGCGCATGGTTTCGAGGCCGCCTGGCGCGGCGGCGACAGCGCGGAGGCCGGGCAGGGCAGGGCGGCCATGGCCTACGGCGCGCTGGTCTCCGGTATTACGCTGGCGCAGGCGGGGCTGGGATCGGTGCATGGGCTAGCCTCGCCGCTGGGGGCCTTCTTCCCAATTCCCCACGGCGAGGCCTGTGGCACGCTGGTGGCCGCCGCCACCCGCATCAATATCAACCTCCTGCACGAGCGCGCGCCGGACAGTATCGCTCTGCACAAGTACGCTGAAGCGGGCCGCATTCTCAGCGGCCAGCATGGACTGAGTGATGCCGAGGCACAGGATGCCCTGGTGGCGAAACTCGGCGCCTGGACCGAGATGATGGAAATCCCGCGCCTCGGACAGTTCGGTATCACCGAAGACGACATACCGCGCATCGTCGCCGGCAGTCGCGGCAACAGCATGCAGACCAATCCCATCGTCATGAGTGACGAGGAGATCGCCCAACTGGTGCGCATGCGCCTGTAGG
>JALTLF010000085.1 GCA_027005735.1 Chromatiales bacterium
GGGGTGGTGTTTACGGACACGCGGTACATACGTCCCTGCACGCTCGACAGCCGCGGTCGCTCCGGGCGTGGCCCAGGCCAGCTTCTCGACCTCCGGTCTCACCTTCTCCTGCCCTCTCGCGACACTAGTGCATCCTGCACGTCGTCCCTGCGGCTGACGGTCCGTAAACACCACCCCGGTGAGAGCCTGATCTCGGTAAACTGTAGTGGAATTCGGAACACGTACTTAGTACGGCCTTGCTATCCTGTAGCCCATAGGTACAGTTGTCCTGACACGGGGGCTTCTCCAATAATGCAGGGCTCACCGGTCTGGGGTTTTTACCCCCGTCCGCCCCTGATACCGCAACCGATGTTTCCCGGGATCCCGGCAACTATGAGCAGCCAGGCAGACTTGAACCGCACCCACCAGATAGACGAAAACCGGGTTACGTTACGCACGGGGATCTGGCACAACGATCGCCTGGTGACGCTGGAGTTCCCCTCGCACTGGCAGGTGGAAACCCGCTGGCCGGATACCCCGCCGCCACTGAGCGAAGACGAGATCCGCGAGCGCGTGGAAAACCCCATCGGTCAGCCGCCGCTACGGGAACTCGCCCGGGGCAGGAAACGTCCCTGTATCATCACCGACGACCTCTCACGTCCGACGCCGGTGGCCCGCGTACTGCCATATATCCTCGACCAGTTCGAGGCGGCCGGGATCCCGGCCGCGGACATCACCATTGTTATCGCCACCGGTACCCATGGTGATCAGGACATGGAGAGCATCGCCAACAAGCTGGGCGAACGGGGCATGCAATGCCGGGTACGCATTCACAACGACCTGAAGAATACCCGCAAGATCGGCAAGACCTCCTTCGGCACGCCCGTCTTCGTGGACCGTGACGTGCTGGCCTGCGACATGCTCGTCGGCGTGGGCGGTGTCTACCCCCAGCACACCACCGGCTTTGGAGGTGGCGGCAAGCTGGCGCTCGGCGTACTGGGCCGCCGCTCCATCATGGGCCTGCACTATACCCACCCAGCGGTCGGGGGGAAGTACATCATCGACAACGACTTCCGCCGCGATGTCACCGAGATGGCACGCATGATCGGGCTCGATACTATATATACGCTGCACGTCAATGCACACCTGGAAGTCGTCAGCCTTATGGCCGGAGACCATTACAGCTACTACCCCGAAGCCGCGGCCTTCTCCCATGATCGCTACCTCACTGAGGCAGCCGACGAGGATACCGATGTCGTCATCGCCAATGCCTATCCGCTGGATACCTCTTTTACCTTCATGCGCAAAAGCTACAAGCCCCTTGTCGCGGCGCCGCGCTCGGCAATGAAGATCATGGTGGCTTCTGCCTGGGAGGGTGTCGGTCACCACGGCCTCTTCCAGCATATCAAGCCGCCGCGCGCGCTGCGCCTGCGCATGCTCTATCGCCGCCTTGCGACGCTGGGGATCCGCGGCATCCTCACCAAGGTCTGGCAGAAGATACTACGCAAGCTCGGCAAGGGCGAGGCACCGCGACCGGCGGCAAACAGGGGCGGCGGCCAGGTCAGCGCGATCCCGCGCAATACCGATCACCTGTGGGTATTTCGGACCGACGACAACGATGCCAGCCTGCCGGAGGTCAGGGAGATGACCGTGCTGACTGACTGGCAAAGCGTTATCGATGCCATTCACAGAGAGCGGGGCGGCGACAAGCCCCTCAAGGTCACCATCTACCCGTGCGCCCCCTTGCAGACCGTTGACACCAACTGACCTCCACCCGGTATCAGGGAACATGAGTACTGTCGAAATCAAAACCGGGATCTGGAACGAAGATCGCATGTTGTCACTGACCTTCCCTGATGACTGGGAAATCGAGACCCACTGGCCGGACGTTCCTGAGCCGCTGTCGGATGATCAGCTGCGTGAAATAATGGAACGGCCCATCGGCCAACCGCCCCTGCGCGAACTCGCCCGTGGCAAGCAGCGCCCCTGCATCATCGTCGATGACCTGTCACGTCCGACACCTGTCTACCGCCTCATACCGGCGGTACTGGATCATCTTGCCGATGCCGGCATCCCGGCGGAACAGGTAAAGATCGTCGTTGGCACCGGTACCCATGGCCACCAGGACGAGGCCGGCCTGCGCAGCAAGCTGGGCGACATGGCCATGGACCAGTGCACGGTCCAGGTACACAACGATCTCGAGAACGTGAAAAAGATCGGCAAGACGTCCTTCGGCACACCGATCTTCGTCAATCGCGAGGTGCTCGACAGCGATCTCCTCATCGGTATCGGCGGCGTCTATCCGCAGAACACCACCGGTTTTGGCGGCGGCGGCAAGCTGGCCCTGGGGGTCCTCGGCCGCCGCTCCATCATGGGCATGCACTATCGTCACCCGTCCATGGAGGGCAGGTACATCACCGATAACGAATTCCGGCGCGAAGTCACCGAGATGGCGCAGAGGATGGGCCTGAAAACCATCTTTACCCTGCACGTCAACGCCCGCATGGAAGTGGTCAGCCTCATGTGCGGCGACTATCTGCAATACTATGACGAGGCTGCGGCCTTCTCCCGTGACCGCTACATGACCGAGCCGGCGAAGGATGCCGACGTCGTCATCGCCAATGCCTACCCGCTGGACACCTCGATTACCTTCATGCGCAAGGGCTACAAGCCGCTGGCCGCCGCGCCACGATCCTGCATGAAGATCATGGTCGCCGCGGCCTTCGAGGGCACCGGCATGCACGGCCTGTTTCGTTACGCCAAGCCGCCGCCCTTCAATCACCTGCGGGTCGCCTACCGCAAACTACGGATTCTCGGGCCGGGGACCATCGCGAAGAAGATCGCCAGGCGCATCGGGCGCAAGCTGGGGCTCATCTCCGCGCCGCCAGTGATGGAGAACAGGGTCAGCCAGATCCCGGACAACAGCGATCACCTGTGGCTGTATCGTACGGTCAAAAACGATGCCGACATGCCGGACATTGCCGACATGACGGTGCTCTATGACTGGGATGACGTGATCACCGCGATCCGTCAGGAGCGCGGCGATGGCCCCCTCAAGGTCAGCCTTTATCCCTGTGCTCCCCTGCAAACCCTGGATTTCTGACAACAACAAGCTTCTGTGAGGTTAATTATGGCCGCAGGCAAACACAAGGCAGGCGCCGGCCTGAAAATGTTGACACTGTATTTTCGCATCCGCGGGATCCTGCGCCGCTTGCTGGGCCGTGAAAAGACGGTCTATGTATGGCGCCGCAACGACGAGTACCGGGAGATGTGGGCGGAAGCCGCGAGAGAGATCGGCGCCGAGTTTCACGAACTGACCGGCGATATCTGGGAAATTCGCCACCAGGGAAAATTCACCCGCATCGCGGGCTGGCTCGTGGAACTGGACAATCCGGTGGTCCTGCGCGTCGCGGGAAACAAGATCCTCAGTTACAGGCTGCTTGCCGAGGCCGGACTGCCCGTGCCGCCCCACCTGGTATTCCGCCTGCACCAGCTGGACAGGATGGCCGGCTTCATGGAAGAACACAAGGGACGCATGTTCGTGATCAAACCCGCCACCGGTACCTCCTCGGGGCGTGGCGTCACCACCCACATTCGCACTTACCGGGAGGCCCGCCGTGCCGCCGCCCTGGCGGCAGGCTATGGTGGCGACCTCCTGATTGAGACCCTCATTCCGGGCGAGGTGTGTCGCCTGCTCTATCTCGATGGTGAGCTGCTCTACGCCTCCCGCCGGCGCGGCCTGCGCCTGAGCGGCGATGGCAGGGCCACCATCAGGGAGCTGTTGTCCACCGAGAATGAAAGGCGCCGACAGGATGGCAAACCTGGCTGTCAGGCCGATCTCGATCTCGAGGCGACGCTTGCCGTTCAGAACCTGACGCTCGATTCCATCCCCGCCGCCGGTGAGTCGGTGCTGGTGAAATCCACGGACACGACCCTCACCGACAACGAGGAGATCCGCACGGTTTACGATGAAAACATCACTCCGGAGATCGGTGACGCGCTGCGCGAGCAGGGGCGCCTGGCGGCGCGCGCGGTTCGCTCCCGTTTCGTCGGGGTGGACATGATCACGCGCGATCACCGCCTCACGCTGGAAGAGGCAGGCGGCATCATCGGCGAAGTCAATACCACCCCGGGCATGCACCATCACCGCAACCTCGACAATGATGACAAAACCCCATCGGCGGCGGTACGTGTACTAGAATATCTACTCGAACACGGCCATTCCATCGAGCAATAGCCAGCCACGCGGTCACCACTGATGTCCAGGAAAACGCTTGTTCACCTGCAGCCCCTCGGCGGCATCGCCGGCGACATGTTCATCGCCGCCCTGCTGGATGCCTTTCCCCGGCACCACCAGGGCCTCGTCGATGCCATTCGCGCCAGCGGACTCTCGGCAGAACAGGTTTCCCTCAAGCTTGAAGCCGCCAATGACTGCGGCCTGCAGGGCGCGCGTTTTCACGTTGCCGCCACGCAGCAGGGCGCGCATCACCACGCCCATTACAGCACCATCCGGCGCCAGTTGAAGGATTCCGGGCTGCCCGCCGGCGTCAGGGAACACGCACTGGGGATCTTCCAGCTCCTCGCGGAGGCCGAGGCGAAGATCCATGACAGGCCGGTGGACGAGGTGGCCTTTCACGAAGTCGGGGCATGGGACTCCATCGCCGATATCGTGGGCGCCGCCTATCTCATCGATGCCCTGGAGGGCGCGCATTGGTACAGCGATCCCCTGCCCCTTGGCCGTGGCAGCATCGAGTCCGCCCACGGCACCCTGCCGGTGCCGGCGCCGGCCACGGCGCTGCTGATGGAAGGCATGCCCACCTTCAGTGACAGGCACGCGGGGGAACGCGTTACCCCCACCGGCGCCGCCATCCTGCGCTACCTCGCCCCCGAGTTCGTATCACCACCGGCCGGCACCCTGCGGGCAAGCGGCATGGGGTTTGGTTCACGCCGCTTCGAGGGCATGGCCAACCTGCTGCGCGTGCTGGTATTCGATACCGCCACCGAGCTGCAACAGGGCCAGGTGGGCGTCATCGAATTCGAGGTCGACGATCAAAGCCCCGAAGAGCTGGCCATCGGCCTCGAGCACCTCCGACAGGAGCCGGCAGTATTCGACGTCCTGCAACAGGCGGTCTATGCCAAGAAGGCTCGGCTTGCCACCCAGGTAAGGGTGCTGTGTGATCCCCACCACCTCACCGAGGTTGCCGGGGCCTGCTTCCGGCAGACCACTACCCTCGGCGTGCGCTGGCAACAGGTCAATCGCCTGACGCTGGAGCGCGAGATGCACGAATACCGCGACGGCGAGGGCAGATCGGTCCGCGTCAAGCATGCCAGACGACCCGGTGGCAAGACGGCCAAGGCCGAGATCGACGACGTGCGCGACGGCGCCAGCGCCAGTGAACGCCGCCGGCTTCGTCAGGCGGCGGAGGCCGTCACGCTGGAGAAGGGAGGCGAGGATGACGCAGGCTGAGGCCCACATCGCGGGCTTGCAGGATCGCCTGCGGCGACTGCAACGGGTTGCCATCGCCGTCAGCGGCGGGATCGACAGCCTGAGCCTCGCCACCCTCGCCCATCGCACCACGGGCGTGCACAGCCAGGTGTTTCATGCCGTCTCCCCCGCCGTACCCCCGCAGGCCACGGCGCGGGTGCGCGAACTGGCACGCCAGGAGGGCTGGGCGCTGACCGTCATCGATGCCGGCGAGTTCGACGATCCTCGTTACCGCGACAACCCGGTGGATCGCTGCTACTACTGCAAGCACGGCCTCTACCGGGCCATCGCGGCACAGACTGATGACACCATCCTCTCCGGCGCCAACCGGGACGATCTCGCCGACTATCGCCCCGGCCTGCAGGCGGCCGCCGAACATGGCGTGCGCCATCCCTTCGTCGAGGCCGGCTTCGGCAAGGCGGCCATCCGGCAGCTTGCCCGCGAACTCGGCCTCGGCAAGCTCGCGGAGCTGCCGGCCTCGCCCTGTCTTTCCAGCCGCGTGGAGACGGGGATCCCCATCGATGGCGAGCAGTTGCGCAACATCAATGCGGCGGAACTGCTGGTGGCCCGGGCGCTTTCGCCACGCACGGTCCGCTGTCGCATCCGCCCGCGCGCGGTGGAGATCCAGCTCGATGCCGAAACCCTCGACGGCCTCGCCCCCCGGCAGGAGGCGGCCCTGGGCGAGGCCATCGCGCGCCTGTTTGGCCACCCGGCCGACGCGATCCGCTTCCGCCCCTATGCCATGGGCAGCGCCTTCCTGCGCGAGGGTATGCAATGAAACCGGGCGATATCCACCTCGACCACCAGCGCCGGCAACGCCTGGGCTTTGACGAGGCCATCTTCTGCGAAGGCAAGACCGTCGCCCACCTCGGCGAGATCCTGCGCCGCGCGGAGGAAAACGAGGCCAGCCTGTTGTTGACGCGCCTGGCGGAGGAGAAACTGTTTTCCCTGCCGGCTGAACAACGAAACCGGATCGACTACGAACCGGTATCGCAAACCGGTTTCTTCGGTGATATTTCCCCGCCTGCTGGAGGCCCGCAGGTCGCCGTCCTGTGCGCCGGCACCTCCGACGTGGCCGTGGCACGCGAAGCCGTGCGCACCCTTCACTACTATGGCCATGCGGCGAAAGAAATCTTCGATGTTGGCGTGGCCGGCCTGTGGCGCCTCACCCAACGCCTCGATGAGATCGCCGATCTGCCGGTGGCCATCACCGTGGCCGGCATGGACGCCGCCCTGCCCAGCGTGGTGGGGGGCCTGTTCCCCGGCCTGGTGATCGCCGTCCCCACATCGGTGGGTTACGGCGTCGCCAGTGGCGGACAGACCGCGCTGAATGCCATCCTTGCCAGTTGCGCGCCCGGCATCACGGTAATGAACATCGACAACGGCTATGGCGCCGCCTGTGCCGCCCTGCGTGTTCTCAACGTCCTTGCCCGCGAGACCGCTCCCCTCACGCGCTGAGTCGCCCGCCCCACTGGACCCCGGTCATTTCCTCCCCCTCGCGGTGGCGCACTTGATCCCGATCAGGATAATCCATGGTAATTAGGCAGGCGCTCATACATCCATGCTATAGATAAAACATGGGGAATACATAAGATAGATTTCACAACAGGGAGAGTGGCAACCACCAACCCGTTCTGCCGAAAGTCCTTCAAACCGAAATACCACCGACGGACAGTCTCTGCCGGTGCAGGCAACAGGGGAGCCTTGCCATGCAGACAGAACCACAAGCGCGCGGGACAGGCTGGAAGTCCCGTCTCAAGCATACCGTGCGCCGCCTCATCCCGCTGTCACTGCGCAAACCTCTGGCAGTCCTGATCAATCACCAACGCTGGCTCGACGCTGACAAGCGTGCCTGGTGGGCGCGCCAGTTGATTGCCGATTTCGCCGAGCGGGATCGTAATGCCTACCACAAGTTTCTCTGGCGACACCACCTCGACTATGCCGAGACCTACGAGATCGCGCAACGCTTTGGCTATGAGAACTTCAACGAGACACGCAAGCTCTTTTTCCAGGAATTACCGTCGCGCCTCAGGGACATCGGCGTCGATCCCGCGCGGGACATCGACTCGGTCTTCGAGGTGGGCTGCTCCTCGGGCTATCTGCTGCGCTACATGGAAACCAATGTCTTTCCCGCCGCCACCTGTATCCAGGGTAACGACATCGATGCCTATGCCGTCGATTCCGGCAACCGGCTTCTCAGGGAACTGGGTTCGCGGGTGGAGATCTTCCATGCCGACATGGAGCAGCTCGACGAGCTGTTGCGCGACCGGCAGTATGATTTCATGCTTGCCGCCGGCGTCCTGCTCTATCTCGACCAGCCCTCCTCCGCACGCCTGGTCAAACTGATGCTGGCGCACACGCGCAAGATGCTCGCCATTACGGCCCTGGCCCATCCCGAGATGGACAATGCCGAACTCCGGCACTCCGTACCGCGCGAGCGGGACCAGACCTGGATCCACAATGTCGATACCATGATCACCACGGCCGGTGGCAGGCTGGTGGCGCGGCGCTGGGAGGGGGGCAAGGTGGTGGACGGCAATACCATCTATTTTCTCTACGCCATCCCGCCGTCGGTCAGCATCCACTGACCGGGGGCCCCGGGCCTCAGGCGGACTCGCAGCGGTTGCGCCCTGCCTGCTTGGCGCGGTAGAGGGCGGCATCGGCGCGGCGAAACAGGCTCTCCCCGTCGTCCCCCTCGCCACACTGGGTGAGCCCGCAGGAGGCGGTGATGGGCACCGGCTGGTCGCGGTAGTGGAAGTCCAGCGTGGCGATGATGCCGCGCAGTTCCTCCGCCGTCTCCATGGCATGCTCGAGGGTGGTGTCCGCCAGGATGACGACAAATTCCTCGCCGCCGTAGCGCGCCACGAGATCCACGCCGCGCAGGCGCGCTGCCAGGGTCTCCGCGAGGATCTTCAGCACCCGGTCGCCGGCCTCGTGACCCCAGGTGTCGTTGACCTGCTTGAAGTGGTCCACGTCCCAGACCATCAGGCAGAAGGGCGTGCCGTTGCGCGCAAAACGCGCCAGCTCCGCCTGCAGGCGTTCCTCGTAGGCCAGGCGGTTGGCCATGCCGGTCAGGGGGTCGCGCACCGCCTGCTGGTGGGCCGCCGCCAGTTCGCTGCGCAGGGTCTCGGCCTCGGCCTCGGTCTGTTGCAGTTTCTCGGTGAGTGCCGCGATGGTGGCCGCCGCCGAGCCGAGATCCTCCGCCTGGGAATCGCGGAAGGCGGACAGGTGGCGGCGAATGGCCTGCACGCGCGCGGCAACGGCGCGCTTTATCGCTTCGATATCGGCGCCGCCGAGTTCATCCTCGAGGCCGCCTACTTCGCGGCTGACCGCATCATCGAGTTCCGTATTGCTGGCCTGCACGCGATGGTGGATCCGCGAAGTGGCCTGCAGGCCGTCGTCGATTTCACGCAGGCGCAGGGTCAACTGGCCGAGAAAGGCCTCCAGCTCGTTGCGCTCGGCCTCGAGGCGCAGGCGCATGAGTGCGATGATGTTGGCGGTGGCACTGATGGCCGCGCTGATCCTTGGCCAGTCCACCCGTCCCGCGATGTTGGCCCGCACGCGGCGGCTCTCCGCCTCCAGGTCTTCCGGCAGGTCGATGCGTTCAATCAGCTGGATGAGGACCTCCGCCGCCAGCGCCATGTCGGCGAGATCGGCCTTGGCCGAAAAGGCTGCCGCGCCCTCCTCCTGCGCCTCTGCGCCACGCGTGTTCGGCACCGTGGCGGGCGGCGGAGTCGGCGCCGTGACTTCGTCCCCTGCATCATCGACCGCCCTGGCGACACCCTCCTGCCGCTCCGCCTGCCGGCCACCGAACAGGCGCGAGAACAGGCCCGGGCGCGCAGGCGGTGCTTCCTCGGCCGGTGATACCTCCACCGTTGCCGCCGGTGACTCATCCGGGGCCGGCTTCTCCACCGGCGGCACGGCCGTGAACAGGCCCTCGATAAAGCGTGCCACTTCCTCGACCAGGCGCGCGTCACTGTAATCGCCCGCCTCATCCAGCTTCCGGCGCGCCCGGCGGATCTCGGCCTGCCTCTCCCGCCCCACGCGGATGGCGCCGAGCAACTCGGAGAGCAGGCGGTTACCACTCAGTCCTGCCCCGCGGCCGCCACCCTTTTCGTCCAGGCGGGCGATGGAGGCGGAGATCTCGGCCAGCAGGCGACCCAGTTGGGCGCCGTCACTGCCCTGGCGCACCGCCTTGCGCAGGGCGTCGAGCTGGCGCGAGAGCACGGCATCCGTGTCGTCGGCCAGCAGGCTCAGGCGCGACAGGCCCTGGCGCAGGGTCTTCTCCAGTTGCTGCCACTGTTTTTCGCGTTGCTCGAATTCCTCGAGGGTGTCGAGGTACTTGTCCTTCCAGCGGCGGGCTTCCCTGTCGTCCTCTTGCCTGGACATGCGCGGGCCACCGCTCAGGCGTGCACGGACTGCCGTGATAGTGTCAGGCCCGCGGGCAGGCGGATACTCATGGCGATGGGCAGGTGGTCGGAGTAGGCCTCGAGGGCCGGCACGTGGATTTCCTCCACTTCCAGGTCGGTGGTGACGAGGATGTGGTCGATATGCTTGCGGGGCCGCCAGCTGGGAAAGGTGTGCACCTCCTCCAGCGGTTCGTGCAGGCGGGTACGACGAAACAGTTCCAGCATCTCACGGCTGTCGGCGGCGGTGTTGAGATCCCCCATGACGATGGCGTGGGGGTATTCATTGATGAGCTCGGCCAGGTAGGCGAGCTGGTTCATGCGCGCGCGCTTGCCCAGCGCCAGGTGCAGGACGAACACCACCAGCGGATTGGCCTCGCTGCCGAAGCGCGCCATGATGGCGCGCCGCCCGGGGATCATGCCGGGCAGCTTGATGTCGCGTATCTCCGCCGGGCGGTACTGGCTGAGCAGGCCGTTGCTGTGGCGCGCCAGGTGCCCAAGGTTGCGGTTGACCTGGTGATACCAGTGGGGGAAGCCCGCCAGGTGGGCCATGTATTCGGTGAGGTTGATGAAGTTGCTGCGCAGGCTGCCGGCATCCACTTCCTGCAGGCCGACGATATCGTAGCGGTGCAGTTCATGGCACAGCTGATCGAGGTTGGCGAAGCGCTGGGTATGTGGCAGGAGGTGTTTCCAGCTGTGCAACAGGTAATGATGGGGCCTGGAGCTGCTGATCCCCACCTGCACGTTGTAGCTCATGAGGCGCAGCAGCTCGTCTGCCTGCGTTCTGGTGGACAAGCCTCCCTGCATCTGTGTCGTTTCGGTATTCACCCGCGGGCTCGCTTGCGGCATCTGCGGCTGTCTATATGGGACACACCATTTCACCCAGCTTGGCGGTCAGTTTCAGGTTTTCACTGTAATCGACGGGGCAATCTATAATACTTACCGTATTGTCAGCGAGGGCCTTTTTCAAGGTCGGCAGCAGATCCTCACCCTTCTCGATGCGATAGCCCTTCGCGCCAAAGGCCTCGGCATACTTGACGAAGTCGGGATTGGTAAAGTCGATGTTGGACTTGCGCCCGAACTGGTTCATCTGCTTCCACTCGATGAGCCCGTAGGCCGAATCGTTCCATATCAGTATCACGATGGGCGTGTTGAGCCGCATGGCGGTCTCGATTTCCTGCGAGTTCATCATGAAACCCGCATCGCCGGTGACCGCCACGACCTTCTGCTCCGGGTTGACCAGCTTGGCGGCAATCGCGCCGGGCACGGCGATGCCCATGCTGGCAAAGCCGTTGGAGATGATGCAGGTGTTGGGAAACTCACAACGGAACATGCGCGACATCCACATCTTGTGCGCGCCGACATCACAAATGGCGATGTCCTCGAGATCCATGGCCGTGCGCAGATCCCAGATGATCTTCTGCGGCTTGAGCGGCATGCTGGTATCATCCTTGTGCTGGTTCATGTCTTCCACCAGCGCCTCGCGCAGGGCCCGCATGGTGTAGCCCGGCCGCGGCGTGGCCAGCTCGGTGAGACGGATCAGGGAGTGCTTGATGTCGCCCACCACGCCGATGGAGACGGGATAATAGGCGTCCACCTCCGCCGGAGCCTGGTCGATGTGGATGATGGTGCGATCCTTCGTCGGGTGCCACAGGTAGGGATGGTATTCCACCAGGTCGAAGCCGATACAGATGATCACGTCGGCGCGGTTGAAGCCGCAGCTGACGTAATCGTTGGCCTGCAGGCCGGCGCTGCCCAGCGCCATGGGGTGCTTGAAGGGGATCACGCCCTTGGCCATGAAGGTGTTGGCCACAGGGATCCCCCACTTGTCGGCAAACTCCGCCAGTTGCTGCCAGGCCTTGCCGCGCACCACGCCGTTGCCGGCCAGCACGATGGGATGTTTGGCCTCGGCGATGATCTCGGCGGCACGCTCGACCTTGGCGGTGGGCGGCTCGGGCATGGTGGGATGCTTGATGGCCAGCGGGTGGTCATCGACGTCCATCTCGGCGATGTTTTCCGGGAACTCGATGAAGCAGGCGCCGGTCTTCTCCGTCTGCGCCACCTTGAAGGCCTTGCGCACCACCTCGGTGATGATGTTCGGCGTCAGCAGGCGCGCCGAATACTTGGTGATGCAACGGAACATCTCCTCCAGGTCCAGCACCTGGTGGGATTCCTTGTGCAGGCGCGAGGTACTGGCCTGGCCGGCGATGGCCACCACCGGCGCATGGTCCATGTTGGCGTCGGCCACGCCGGTGACGAGATTGGTGGCGCCAGGACCGAGAGTGGCGAGACACACCCCGGCGCGGCCGGACAGCCGCCCGTACACGTCCGCCATGAAGGCCGCCCCCTGCTCATGGCGGGTGGTGACGAACTTGATCTTCGAATCCAGCAGGGCATCCATGACATCCAGGTTTTCCTCGCCCGGGATGCCAAAGACATACTCCACGCCCTCGTTCTCGAGGCATTTGACGAACAGTTCCGCGGCCTTCATGGGCAACTCCTTGCGCAGGCGACACAGGCAACCAGTGCCTGTCATTGAGGGGATATCGGCAGACCCCGCGCGGACTTTACCCGCCGGGCCTGCCGCCGGGCAGTCCTACTTGCCGAGCTTTCTGGCTTCCAGGGCGATGAGGTAGTCCAGCGCGTCCAGCACGCCCTCGTCACCATTGACCAGCGGCCCGCTGGTGCGGTACTTGCCGTTGACCACCACGGTCGGCACGCCATCCACGCCGTAGCGGCGCGTCAGATCCGCCGCGCGGCGTACCTTGAGGTCCACGGCAAAGGAATTGTAGGTCTCGAGGAACTTCGCCTCGCTGATGCCGAAACGGGTAAAGAAGCCGGCAAAGTCCGCGCCGTTGCGAAAGCGTTTACGCTCCACGTGGATGGCATCGAACAGCGCCTGGTGGGAGCGGTCCAGTACGCCGAGTAGCTCGGCGGCATAGTAGGCCTTGGCCGCGGGAACCCAGCCCGGGCCGGTGATGGCGGGGATCAATACCACGTCGACATAGTCGGGCTTGCGTTCCCTGATCCATTTGCGGAACTTGGGCTCGAAACGAAAACAATGGGGACAGCCGTACCAGAACAGTTCCACCACTTCGATGCGCTGCGGATCGGCGGTGGGCACGGGGGGCGAGATGGGAATGTACTCGATGCCCTCGTCAAAGGTACGCCCGCCGGCCGCCATCGCCAGGGCCGGCAGCAACAACAGCAGGGCCGGCCACAGGGCGCGGAATCTTGTCATTTTTCTCTCCCTATCGTATTGGTCGGGTTCCGGCGTGTTCCGCCGGATGTCTGCCGATCAGACTAGGCAATCCCCCGTTTGGACGCAAGCGAGGCGTGCAAGTTTCACGGATCGGGACGAATTTCCCCCGCGCCGCGCCGGCGGTACCGTGGGCGTGGCGGATGCCCGCTGGACAGGCCACTGGGTGTCGGGGACAATAGCCGTCCCGAAATCCTGGCCGGCCGTCTGCCCACGCTCCATCATCCCCATGTCCGTTGTCCCCCACCATACGCTGCGCATCCAGGGCCTCGGCTGCGAGCGCGGCGACCGCCGCCTGTTCAGCGCGCTGGACTTTCAGCTCGGTGCCGGCGAGGTGCTGCGCGTGGAGGGCGCCAACGGCAGCGGCAAGACCACCCTGCTGCGCACCCTGTGCGGCCTGCGCCGCCCCGACGAAGGCGAGATCCTGTGGGACGGCGAGCCGCTGGCGCGGGTACGCCCCGAGTTCAACGCCGAGCTGACCTACATCGGGCACCTGCCCGGCATCAAGGTCGACCTCACGCCGCTGGAGAACCTCGCCGTGGACGGCGCCCTGCACCGCACACGTGCCGATGCCGATGCCATGGCGGCGCTGGATGCCGTGGGCCTGTTCGGCTTCGAGGACCTGCCCGCGCGCACCCTGTCCGCGGGTCAGCGCCGGCGCGTGGCACTGGCGCGCCTGTTCCTCATGGATACCCGCCTGTGGGTGCTCGACGAGCCTTTCACCGCGCTGGACGTGCGCGGCGTGGACATGCTCGCCGCCTGCATCGACGACCATGTGGCGCGCGGCGGCATGGTGATCTTCACCACCCACCAGGCCATCAGCTTCGGCAGCGGCGAACCGCGCTCCCTGGTACTGGGCGCAGAGGGCAGGGCATGAGCCTCTTCGAGGTCACCCGCCGCATGCTGCGCCGCGACCTGCTGCTGGCCTACCGCCATCGGGGCGAGCTGGCCAACCCGCTGGTGTTCTTCCTCATCGTCGTCAGCCTGTTCCCGCTCAGTCTCGAGCCGGATCCGAAGCTGCTGGCCACCATCGGCTCGGGGGTCATCTGGGTGGCGGCGCTGCTCGCCACCATGCTCTCCCTGGACGCCATGTTCCGCCCCGACTTCGAGGACGGCACCCTGGAGCAGCTCATGCTGAGCCCGCACCCGGTGGCCCTGCTGGTGCTGGTGCGGGTCTTCGCCCACTGGCTGGTGGCGGGCCTGCCGCTGATCCTGCTCTCGCCCCTGCTCGCCTTGCTCATGAACCTGCCGGGGGAGGCGCTGCCTGCGCTGCTGGCCTCGCTGGCGCTGGGCACGCCGGTACTGAGCCTTGTCGGGGCCATCGGTGTGGCTTTGACGGTGGCGCTGCGCCGCAGCGGGGTGTTACTGTCGCTGCTGGTCTTACCTTTATATATACCGGTGTTGATCTTCGGCGCGCGCGCGGTCACCGACGCCGCGGCGGGCCTGCCCTGGAGCGGGCCGCTGCTGTTCATCGGCGCCCTGCTGGCGCTGGCGCTGACGCTGGCGCCGCTGGCCATTGCCGGGGCGTTGCGCATCTCACTGGAATAACCCTTTAGAGGAGAAGGGAAACGATCATGTGGGTCTGGTTTCACAAGCTGGGATCGCCAAAGTATTTCTGGGGCTTCAGCCAGCGCCTGCTGCCCTGGCTGGGCGCCCTCACCGCGCTCAGCTTCCTTGCCGGGCTGGCGCTGGCGCTGGTGTTCTCGCCACCGGACTACCAGCAGGGCGAGACGGTGCGCATCATGTACATCCATGTGCCCGCCGCCATGATGTCCATGCTCGTCTACGTGGTCATGGCGGTGGCGGGCGCCATCCTGCTCATCTGGCGCATGAAGATGGCCGAGATGGTGGCGGCGGCCTCGGCCCCCGTCGGCGCCTCCTTCACCCTGCTGGCGCTCATCACCGGCTCCCTGTGGGGCAAGCCCATGTGGGGGACCTGGTGGGCCTGGGACGCGCGCCTGACCTCGGAACTCATCCTGCTGTTCCTCTACCTCGGCTACATGGCGCTGTATAATGCCATCGAGGATCGGCGCAGCGCCGGGCGCGCAGCGGCGGTACTGGCGCTGGTGGGGGTCATCAACATCCCCATCATTCACTACTCGGTGGAGTGGTGGTACACCCTGCACCAGGGGCCCACCACCCGGGGCGTGCGCATTGCCGGTAGTATCCACCCATCCATGCGCTGGCCGCTGTTTACCATGATGATCGCCTTCAACCTGTTCTATGCCCTGGTGCTGTTGAAGCGCGTGCGCTGCCTGATCCTGCAGAACGAGAAGGATAGCGCCTGGGTGCGGGAACTGGCGAGTGAGAAATGAGTCCCTGTATATGTTGAGCGAATTCCTGAATATGGGCGGCTATGCCGCCTACGTGTGGCCCGTGTACATCATTGCCGCCGTGGTGCTGATCGCCAACCTGGTCACACCCTGGCAGGCGGAAAAGAAGATAATCCGCGACCTGAAGCGCAGACAGCGCCGTGAAAGCAGAGGTATCCAATGAGACCCGCTCGCAAAAGACGCCTGTACCTTGTCCTGTTGATCCTCATCGGGGCGGCGGCCTTTGTCTCGCTCGCCATGTGGGGACTGGGCGAGTACAAGATGTTTTTCTTCAAGCCCTCTGAAGTGGCGCGCGGCGAGACCCCGCCGGGGCGGGCCTTCAAGATCGGCGGCCTGGTCAAGGAAGGCAGCGTCAGGCGCAACGGCAAGACCGTGGAGTTCACCATCACCGATACCCTCGCCGACGTGGTCATCCGCTACACCGGCAGCCTGCCGGATCTGTTCCGCGAGGGACAGGGCATCGTCGCCGACGGACGCCTCAACGCCGACGGCGTCTTCGAGGCCACCAACGTGCTGGCCAAGCATGACGAGAACTACATGCCGCCGGAGGTGGCCGAGGCGCTGAAAGAATCCGGCGCCATGCCGCCGCACGAGATAGTGCGCCCGAAGCCCGGTGAACCCCGACCCCTGGGTGCCCGGTAAGGCGGCGCGACGAGTTCCGGCCAACGCAACCCACACCGCAGGATCCCTTCATGATTACCCAACTCGGCCACTTCTCCCTGGTCCTCGCCCTCGGCATTGCGCTGCTGCAGGCAGTGCTGCCACTGGCCGGCGCCCAGACCGGCAATCGCCAGTGGATGGGCGTGGCGCGCCCCGCCGCCCAGGTGCAGTTCGTCCTGCTCGCCATCGCCTTTGCCAGCCTGGTGTGGGCCTTCGTCAACGACGACTTCTCCCTGCTCTACGTGGCGAGCAACTCCAATACCGCCATGCCCACCATCTACAAGGTCAGTGCGGTGTGGGGCGCCCACGAAGGATCCCTGCTGCTATGGGCCTTCATCCTTGCCATCTGGAGCCTGGCGGTAACGATTTTTTCGCGCAGCCTGCCGCTGGTGTACGTGGCGCGGGTGCTGGGCATCATGGGCCTGATAAGCGTCGGCTTTCTGCTCTTCATGCTGCTGACCTCCAACCCCTTCGAGGCGATCTTCCCCGCGCCCTTCGAGGGCCGTGAACTCAACCCCCTGCTGCAGGATCCGGGTCTGGCCATTCACCCGCCCATGCTCTACATGGGCTACGTGGGCTTCTCGGTGGCCTTTGCCTTCGCCATCGCCGCGCTGCTGGGCGGGCGCCTCGATGCCGCCTGGGCGCGCTGGTCGCGGCCGTGGACCACAGCGGCGTGGATCTTCCTCACCATCGGTATCGTACTCGGCAGCTGGTGGGCCTACTACGAGCTGGGCTGGGGCGGCTGGTGGTTCTGGGACCCGGTGGAAAACGCCTCCTTCATGCCCTGGTTAATAGGCACGGCCCTGATCCACTCCCTGGCCGTAACCGAGAAGCGCGATACCTTCAAGGCCTGGACGGTGCTGCTCGCCATCTTCGCCTTTTCCCTGAGCCTGCTCGGCACCTTCCTCGTGCGCTCCGGGGTACTGACCTCGGTGCATGCCTTCGCCACCGATCCCGAGCGCGGCCTGTTCATTCTCGTCTTCCTCGGCGTCGTCATTGGTGGTTCGCTGGGCCTGTATGCCTGGCGCGGCAAACAGATCCGTTCCAGCGGCAGCTTCGCGCTGCTGTCGCGGGAGATGCTGATGCTGCTCAACAACATGATCCTCGTTGGCCTCGCCGCCGGCACCCTGCTGGGCACGCTCTATCCGCTGGTGATGGACGCCCTCACCGGGGAGAAGATCTCGGTGGGCAAGCCTTGGTTCGACTTCATCTTCATGGTGGTCTCTCCCTTCCTCATCCTGCTCACCGGGCTCGGCCCGCTGGTGCGCTGGAAACGCCACGACAGGGCCGAGCTGCTGCGCAGCCTGCGCGTCCCGGCGGTGGTGACGGTGCTGAGCTTCATCGTTGCCGCGGCGGTGTTCTACGCCGGAGACTCGCCGGCCTTCAAGGTGGCGCTCGGCCTCGCGCTGGCCATCTGGATCGTCGCGACCCTCATGGACAACCTGCTCGGCAAGTTCGCCAATCGGCGCATGTCGCTGGCGGGTCTCGCCGGGCTGGGAGGGGGCTACTGGGGCATGTGGCTGGCCCATTTCGGCCTTGCCGCATTCATCACCGGCGTCACCGTGGTCTCGGCCTTCGCGCAGCAGGACGACGTCACGGTCAGGCCGGGGGACAGCGTGACGCTGGCGGGTTACAGCTTCCGTTTCGAGGGCGTCACCGAGACCCGGGGGCCGAACTACACCGCCCAGCGCGGCAGCGTCTTCGTCTATCGTGACGGCAAGCTCATCGCCGAACTGGAGCCGGAAAAGCGCGTCTACAGCAACGCCGGCATGCCCATGACCGAGGCCGCCATCGACAGCAACCTGGCGCGGGACCTCTACGTCTCGCTGGGCGAACCCCTCGAGGACGGCAGCTGGCTGATGCGGGTCTATTACAAGCCGCTGCAGTCCTGGCTGTGGTGGGCCGGCGGCCTGATGGCCCTGGGCGGCATACTTGCCGCGGCGGATCGCCGCTACCGGCGCATCCTGCGGCGCGAGGAACGCCAGCGCGAAAACGCCCAGGCGCTGCTCGAGGAACTGCTGGACGAGGCGGGCGCGGCCCGCGTGGGAGGAAGCAACTGATGGCGCGTTTTC
The DNA here is from genome assembly GCA_027005735.1 of Chromatiales bacterium. Taxonomy (GTDB): domain Bacteria; phylum Pseudomonadota; class Gammaproteobacteria; order CAMYNG01; family CAMYNG01; genus HyVt-448. The sequence continues at coordinate 18,195 of JALTLF010000085.1, forward strand.
TCGTCCCCCTGGGGATCTTCCTGGTACTGGTGGGTTTTCTCTACGTGGGCCTCAACCTCAACCCGCGCGAGATCCCCTCGCCGCTCATCGGCAAGCCGGCGCCGGACTTCACCCTGCCCGGCCTCAAGGATCCCGAGCAGTCCTTCAGCCGCGCCGATCTGCTCGGCAAGGTGACGCTGGTGAATGCCTGGGCCTCGTGGTGTACCACCTGCCGCCAGGAACACCACCTGCTGATGGAACTTGCTCGCACGGAGGGCGTGCAGATCTACGGCATCAATTACAAGGATACGCGCGAGGACGCCCTGGCCTACCTGCAACAACTGGGAGATCCCTACGTCATCAGCGGTCATGACATCCAGGGGCGCGTCGGCCTGGACTTCGGCGTCATCGCCACGCCGGAGACCTTCATCATCGACAGGAAGGGCGTCATTCGCTACAAGCAGACTGGCGCCATTACGGTGGAGGCGTGGCGCGAGACCATCGCCCCGCTGCTGGAACGACTGGAGGCGGAAGAGGGATGAGGATACTGCTGCTGTTCTTGGCGCTGTTCGCCAGCATGCCGGCGTTGGCCATCGTCGAACAGGCCGACGTGATGCCCGCTGACTTCGACAACCCGGAACAGAAGGCGCGCTTTCGCGCCCTCACCGAGGAACTGCGCTGCACGGTGTGCCAGAACCAGAATATCGCCGACTCCCATGCCTCGCTGGCGCGCGACGTGCGCCGCCAGGTGCTCAATCTGATCAAGCAGGGCAAGAGCGACGAGGAGGTGGTGGACTACCTCGTCGCCCGCTACGGTGACTTCGTTCGCTACCGGCCCCCCTTCGATGCCCGCACCGCGGTACTCTGGCTGGGACCCTTCGTGTTCCTCCTCGTCGGCCTGTGGGCCCTGCTCGCCTTCATCCGCCGGCGCAACCGCGAACAGACCGCAAGCGTGCTTGATGCCGAAGAACAGGTGGCCCTGCAGAAGGCCCTGAATGCCCTCAAGGACCACGACGCATCCGCGGGAGGCGACAAGTAGTGTTTACCTTTCTGAGCTTCCTCGTCTTTGCCGGCGCGCTGGCCTGGTCCCTGCACGCCCTGTGGCGCCCGGCACCGGCGGAGGTGCATACCAGCACGCGCATGAACCTGGCCGTGTACCGCGACCGCCTTGAGGAACTGAAACAGGATCTGGCCACCGGCCTCATCGACGAGGAACAGTATCAACAGGCACGCGCGGAAATGGCCCGCGCCCTGTTGCAGGACCTGCGCGCGGAAGAAGAGCAGCAGATCACCGCCAGCCGGCGCAGCCGCCTGTCGGCCTCGCTGAGCGCGGTGGTGGCCGTCGCCGCCCTGAGTATCGGCCTCTACAGCTACCTCTCCGACAGGATTTACCTCACCGAGGTACCGCCGGCGACCAACACCCCCGAGGCACTCGAGATCGCCCGTCAGGTTCGCAGCCAGTTGTTCCTCGTCCAGCAGGATCCCGGCAACGCTGAAAACTGGTATCTGCTCGGCAACGGTTACATCGCCATGGGGCGTTTTGATGCCGCCCTGCAGGCCTATGAACGGGCGATGGAATTGAGCGGCGAGAGTGCCAAACTGCTGGTCAGCCAGGCCCATGCCCTGGCCCGCCTGCACGGTGGCAACCTCGAAGGCCGCCCGGCGCAGTTGATCCGCCACGCCCTGGCGCTGGAGCCCGAGAACCCGGCGGCCCTGACCTGGGCCGGCATGCTGGGCTTCCAGAGCGGCGACTTCGACCAGGCCATGCGCTACTGGCGCGCCTTGCTGGATCAGCTGGAGCCCGGCAGTGACCACTACCGACAGATCGAGGGCCTCATTGCCGAGGCACAACTGCGCAAGGCGGGCATGGTGCCCCGCGCGCCCGGGGAACCCGCGGCCACCCCGCAGCACCCCGCCGCCGTGGCCGGTCTCACCGTGCAGGTGGATCTGGCCGAGAGCGTGCGCGCCCAGGCCAGCCCCGGCGACAGCGTCTTCATCTTCGCCCGCGCCAGCGCGGGTCCCCGCATGCCGCTCGCCGTGGTACGCAAGACCGTCGCCGATCTGCCGCTGACCCTGACCCTCGACGACAGCATGGCCATGGCGCCGCAACTGGCCCTGTCCCAGTTCGACGAGGTGATGCTGGTGGCGCGGGTCTCGAAGTCCGGCGGGGTTCAGGCCGCCAGCGGCGACCTGGTGGGCGAGATCGGCCCCGTCAGCACGCAACTCACCGAACCGGTGCGCCTCGTCATCAACAAGGTCGTACCCTGAGACAAAATCCCGCGTGAAACACTGCGGAACTTTCTCGCCGTCCCGCAGTCTCAATGGTCAGCTATCCGCTCACTCCTTGGCGGATACGCCCGGCGCCCCCAAGGCCGGGCATGTTAGCCCCGGACGTCAACATCCCCCACGTTTTCCGGGGCCTTTTTTTTGTCTGTCTGAAGGGAAATTGCGGGAAATTGGGGACAGACCACGTTTTTCCCCCACTGTCCAAGGTCGAAAAGGTGGTCTGTTCCCGATTTCCCTACCAGCCCAGCCAGCGAGCGATGACCCCGCGGGCCTCGTCCAGACCGGTGAGCCGGGTGGCGGAGAACAGCTGGGCACTCACGCCGGGCTGATCCGCCACCTCCCGACGCACCCCCAGCAGGGCATTCTGCGCCGCGCCACGCTTGAGCTTGTCGGCCTTGGTGAGCAGGATATGCACCGGCAGGCCCCGGTGGGCGCAGTACTCCAGCATCCGGGTGTCGAAATCGGTGAGGGGGTGGCGCACGTCCATGAGCAGGATGAGCCCGCGGAGGGAGTCGCGGCCCTGCAGGTAGTCCTCCATGGCCCGGCCCCAGTCGCGCCTGACGTGCTCGGGCACGCGTGCGAAGCCATAGCCCGGCAGATCCACCAGCCGCGCCCCACCGTCCAGCTCGAAGAACACCAGGTGCTGGGTGCGGCCGGGCGTCTTGGAAGTGCGCGCCAGTCCCTTCTGGCCGGTCAGCGCATTGAGGGCGCTGGACTTGCCGGCGTTGGAGCGCCCCGCAAAGGCCACTTCGGCGCCCGTATCGGGGGGCGCAAGGGCCGGCCGGGGGACGCTTTTGGCGAAGCGCGCGGCACGCAAACGGCGCTCGATTTCTTTACGATTTTCCATGTATTTCGATAACTTATGGACCTATTAGAATTCTCTTATATCCCATCTGGTCGCTTGACCCGCTCGCCAATACAAAGGTATAAATGGACCCCGGATTTTCAGGTGTTTTGGGACAGGAAACTTCACCCCGCTGGGGTGGTCGAATGGTAACACGGCGTTTTCCGGCCCCGGAGCAGACAATTCAATTTTTACTCTGTCTCAGGAGATCGCTATGAAAAAGTTTGTCACGATTGCCTCCGCGCTGGCCCTGATGGCCGCCATGGGTACCGCCCAGGCCGACGGCAAGGCTACCTACACACAGTCCTGCAATGCCTGCCACGGTAGCGGTGTTGCCGGTGCCCCGAAGTTCGGTGATGCCGCCGCGTGGAAGGATCGCATTGCCAAGGGCAAGGAAACCCTCTACAAGCACGCCATCGAGGGCTTCAAGGGCAAGACCGGCTTCATGCCGCCCAAGGGTGGCTGGGCCAACCTGACCGACGACCAGGTCAAGGCCGCGGTCGACTACATCATCGCCGGCTCCCAGTAAGCGCCGCTGATTTCGGACGGGGTGCGGGTAGGTTTATCCGCACCCTGTTTCGTTTCGGCTTCTCCCTTTTTCATCTTCCATTTCAGGAACGTCCAACATGAAAAACCTCATCTTCACGACCGCCCTGCTTGTCTTTCTGGGGCTAAGTCCGTCCGCCATCGCCGCTGGTGACGCCGCCGCGGGCAAGGCCAAATCCATGGTCTGCGCGGGCTGCCATGGTCCCGACGGCAATGCCGCCAACCCCGCCTGGCCCAAGCTGGCCGGTCAGCACGCCGCCTACCTGGCCAAGCAACTCAAGGACTTCAAGGAAGGCAAGACGCGCAAGGATCCCATGATGTCGGGCCAGGCCGCGAGTCTTTCCGAGCAGGACATGCTGGATCTCGCCGCCTACTTCGCCAGCCAGACCGGCACCATCGGCACCGCCGACGAGAACCTGGTCCAGCTCGGCGGCAACATCTACCGCGGCGGCAACACCACCACCAAGGTGGCCGCCTGCATGGCCTGCCACGCGCCCAACGGCGCTGGCAACCCGGCTGCCGGCTTCCCGCGCCTGGCCGGCCAGAACGCGGCCTACGTGGCCAAGGCCCTGCGTGACTTCCGCTCCGGTGCACGCAGCAACGATGCGGGCAAGATGATGCGCGTCATCGCCGGCCGCATGAGCGACGCCGAGATCGATGCCGTGGCCTCCTACATCCAGGGCCTGCACTGAGCCGTCGTTCCTTCACGATGCAATGAAAAAGGCGGCCAGTGGCCGCCTTTTTCTATTCAGTAGCGAGGTTCGAGTGGCGAGTGACGAGGATCGGATCCCCTCACCCCGCCCTCTCCCTGCGGGAGAGGGGGCCACTTTTCATTTTTCTGCGCTTTCCCGGCAAAAGCAGGTTTCGCGAGCCGGTTTTCCTCGCCACTCCATCCTCGTAGCTCGCCACTGGTTTCAATGCGCCTCGTCCCAGTTGGCGCCGACGCCAATGTCCACCACCAGCGGCACGGCGAGTTGCGCCGCGCCGGTCATGGCCTCGCGCAGGAGATCGCGCACCGCCTCGAGGGCATCCTCGTCCACTTCCAGAACCAGTTCGTCGTGCACCTGCATGATCATGCGTGCCTCCAGGCCACTGTCGCACAGGCGGCGATCCACTTCGATCATGGCGCGCTTGATGATATCCGCGGCGGTACCCTGCATGGGGGCATTGATGGCGGTACGCTCGGCGTACTGGCGGCGCGGCACGTTGCTGGAATTGATCTCCGGCAGGTACAGGCGCCGGCCGAAGACCGTCTCCACGTAACCCTGCTCGCGCGCCTGTTGCCGGGTGCGGTCCATGTAGTCGCGCACCCCGGGATAGCGCTCGAAATAACGGTCCACGTACTGCTGCGCCTCGCCGCGTCCGATGCCGAGCTGCTTCGCCAGGCCGAAGGCCGACATGCCGTAGATGAGCCCGAAGTTGATGGCCTTGGCCGAGCGCCGTTGCTCGCCGGTGACTTCCTCCGGCGCCACGCCGAACACCTCCGCCGCGGTGGCGCGATGAATATCCTCACCGCGGGCGAAGGCATCGAGCAGGCCCCGGTCGCCGGACAGGTGCGCCATGATGCGCAACTCGATCTGGGAGTAGTCCGCCGCCATGATGCGCGCGCCCGCCGGCGCGACGAAGGCCTGGCGTATGCGTCGCCCCTCCTCGGTACGCACCGGGATGTTCTGCAGGTTGGGATCCGAGGATGACAGACGCCCGGTGGCCGCCACCGCCTGGTGATAGGACGTATGCACGCGGCCGGTGCGCGGGTTGATCATCTGCGGCAGCTTGTCGGTATAGGTGGACCTGAGCTTGGCCAGCGAGCGGTGTTGCAGGATCAGTTGCGGCAGTTCATGGCCCTGCTCGGCCAGCTCCTGCAACACCGATTCCGCCGTGGAGGCCTGCCCCTTCGGCGTCCTGCTCACCACCGGCAGTTTCAGCCTGTCGAAGAGGATGACCTGCAACTGCTTCGGCGAACCGAGATTGAATTCCTCGCCGGCAATGGCGAAGGCCTGTTGCTCCAGCGCGTGGATGCGTTGTTCCAGTTCGCGGCTCTGTTGCGCCAGCATGTCGCTGTCGATGAGCACGCCGTTGCGTTCCATGCGCGAGAGCACCGGCACAAGCGGCATCTCGATATCGCGGAACACCGATACCAGCCCCGGATGTTGCTGCAACTGGGGCCACAACACCTGGTGCAGGCGCAGGGTGATGTCGGCATCCTCGGCGGCGTAGGGCGCCGCCTGCTCGATGGCCACCTCGTTGAAGCTCAGCTGCTTGGCACCCTTGCCGGCGATGTCCTCGTAGTGAATGTTGTCGTGGGTGAGATACTTCAGAGCCAGCGAATCCATGTCGTGGCGCGAAGCGGTGGAATCGAGCACGTAGGATTCCAGCATGGTGTCGTAGGCGATACCGCGCAGCTCGATGCCGTAGCGCGCCAGCACGCTCATGTCGTATTTCAGATTCTGTCCCACCTTCTGGCGCTCGGCGTCTTCGAGCAGCGGACGCAGCCTGTCCAGCACCGCCTCGCGCGCCAGTTGCGCCGGCGCGCCGGGATAATCGTGGGCCAGCGGCACGTAGGCGGCATGGCCGGCCTCCACGGCGAAGGACAGGCCGACGATCTCGGCGGCCATGTAGTCGAGGCTGGTGGTCTCGGTATCGAAGGCAAACAGCGTGGCCTCGCCGAGCCTTTGCAGCCAGGCATCCAGGTCCGCCATGGAGAAGAGGGTTTCGTAGCGCGTCTCGTCCACCGCCGCGGGCAGGGCGGGATCGTCACTCTCCCCCGCGCCCGCGGCGATGCCCTCGCCGCGCAGCACCTCCGCCAGCCAGGTCTTGAACTCCATGCGCGCGAAGAGTTCCTTGAGCGCCGCGGCGTCCGGGCGGCCCCGTTGCAGGGTGTCGGGGCGTACTTCCAGCGGCACGTCGCGGCGAATGGTAACCAGTTCGCGGGAGAGGGGCAGCTGCTCCAGGGCCTCGCGCAGGTAGTCGCCCACCTTGCCCTTGAACTCGTCGGCATGGGCGATGATGTTGTCGAGATCGCCGTACTTCTGCAGCCACTTCACCGCCGTCTTGGGCCCCACCTTGTTCACCCCGGGGACGTTGTCCGAGGTGTCGCCGACGAGGGCGAGGTAGTCCACGATGCACTCCGGCGGCACGCCGAACTTCTTCTCCACGCCTTCGCGATCCAGCCAGGTATCGTCCATGGTATTGAGCAGACTGACGTGATCGGTGACCAGTTGCGCCATGTCCTTGTCGCCGGTGGAGATGATGGTCTCCATGCCCATGGCGTCGGCCTGGGTGGCCAGCGTGCCGATGACGTCGTCGGCCTCGACGCCCTCCACGCACAACAACGGCAGGCCCATGGCCCGCACGATGGCGTGGATGTCCTCGATCTGCGCCGCGAGATCCTCGGGCATGGGCGGGCGGTTGGCCTTGTAATCGGGATAGAGCTCGTTGCGAAAGGTGGGACCCTTGGCATCGAAGACCACGGCGATGTGCTCGGGATCGTAGTCCTTGAGCAGGCGGCGCAGCATGTTGACCACGCCGTAAACCGCGCCAAGGTGCTCGCCCCGGGAATTGCGCAGGTTGGGCATGGCATGGTAGGCGCGATACAGGTAGGAAGAACCGTCCACCAGGATCAGGGGCCTGTCGCCGTGTTTGTCGTCGTTCTTGCTCTTGCTCATGCTTGCCGTCGTCCGGGACCGTGGTTTTGCCAGGGGGCGCCCATTATCGCCCAGTTTTACGCCCGTTGCCGATTTTCCGCTCCCCGCGCTGTGCGGGACCGCCGACCCGGCCACTTACCAAAGTCCGCCAAAAACGCTACCCTTGCCCCATGGACGACAAGACCAGGTTCGAACATCCCGGCTTTCTGCCCGTCAACGATGCCATGCTCACGCGCGAGTCGTGGAAGATCTTCCAGATCATGGCGGAATTCGTCGAGGGCTTCGAGCGCCTCGCGCGCATCAAGCCCTCGGTGAGTATCTTCGGCTCGGCGCGCACGGGCCCCGAGCACCCCTGGTACCGGCTCACGGTGGACATCGCCCGCGCCCTCTCCGATGCCGGTTTCTCGGTGGTCAGCGGCGGCGGACCGGGGATCATGGAGGCGGCCAACAAGGGCGCGCAGGAGGGCAAGTCCCTGAGCATCGGCCTCAACATCCAGCTACCCCACGAGCAGTCCAGCAATCCCTACCAGGACATCGGCCTGAACTTCCGCCACTTCTTCTCGCGCAAGGTGATGTTCGTCAAGTACGCCGCCGCCTACGTGGTCATGCCCGGCGGCTTCGGCACCCTCGACGAACTGGCGGAGATCCTCACCCTGGTGCAGACCGGCAAGACCCGGCGCATCCCCATCATCCTGGTGCATGCGCCCTTCTGGCAGGGGCTGGTGGACTGGCTGCGCGACACCCTGGTGCCGGAGGGCACCATCGATGCCGCCGATCTCGACCTGTTCCGCATTCTCGACACCCCCGATGCCGTCATCGAGGCCATTTTCGACCACTATGAACAACGCGGATTCGAGCCTTCCGAGGAAGAAACCCGTATCATGCTCGATCTGTAGCCACCGCCCGCAAGCGAGTCACCCATGTACCCACGCCCGTTCCTGTTTTCCGCCCTTCTCTGCCTCGCCACGGCCGTCAACGCGGCCGAGACCCCCGCCACGGAGCCCGGCGTGGCCGAGCTGCCGCCTCCGCCGCAGCCGGCGGCCGCCGCCACGGAGGACGCCGCCGGCGCACCCGCCGCCAGCGTGCCGGGGGGCGATCCCGGGGTGGCCGCCGCCCCCGACGGGGAGGAGGCGCCCCAGCCGGAGCTCAGCGGCGAGCCCGAGGTCACCATCGTCCACCGCGAAGGCGCCACCATCGAGGAATACCGCGTCGGCGGCCAGCTGCGCTATGCGAAGATCATCCCCAGCCGGGGCGCGCCCTACTACATGTTCGACTCCGACGGCGACGGCATGCTGGATACCCGCTGGAATGATCTGGATAATCCCCCCATCAACCAGTGGATCCTGAAACGCTGGTAGGCGGCAGGCCGCCACAGGCACACGATATACCCCACGGATTTCCATGTCGGTCTACACCACAATCGAGCGCGACGAGCTCGTGGACTTTCTTCGCCGCTTCGAACTCGGCGAGCTGGTGGACTTCGCCGGCATCAGCGCCGGCATCGAAAACACCAACTACTTCGTCACCACCACCAGCGGTGAGTACGTCCTTACCATCTTCGAGGAGCTCACCGCCGGGGAGCTGCCCTTCTTCCTCGATCTCATGGCCTTTCTCGCCGAGCACGGCGTACCCAGCGCCCACCCGCTGGCCGACCGCCAGGGCCGCTACCTGCAAACCCTCAAGGACAAGCCCGCGGCCCTGGTGCAACGCCTGCGCGGACACAACATCGAGACCCCCGCGCCCGCCCATTGCGCCGCCATTGGCGGCGCGCTGGGGACCATGCACCGCCAGATCGGCGCCTTCGAAAGCCGACGCCCCAATCCGCGCGGCCCGGCTTGGCGACGCGAGACGGCAAAACGCGTCCTGCCCCGCCTCGGCGAGGCGGAGGCGGCGCTGCTGCGTGCGGAACTGGACTTCGAGGCCCGCTTCCGCCTCGATGATCTGCCGCGCGGCGTGATCCACGCCGATCTGTTCCGCGACAACGCCCTCTTCGAGGGTGAGGAACTCACCGGCATCATCGACTTCTACTACGCCTGCGAGGACGCCCTGCTCTACGACCTCGCGGTGACGGTCAACGACTGGTGCACCCGCGAGGACGGCGAGCTGGACGAGACGCGGGTGACGGCCATGCTGGCGGCCTACGCCGCCGAGCGGCCCTTCACGGCGCTGGAGGCCGGTGCCTGGCCGGTGGCGCTGCGCGCCGCCGCCCTGCGCTTCTGGCTCTCGCGCCTGCAGGACAAGCTCTTTCCCCGCGGCGGCGCCATCACCCACATCAAGGATCCGGCCTACTTCCAGCGCATCCTCGCCCGCCACGTGGCGCGCCACGACCACCGCGACCACGTGGAACGTCTGCTGGCCACGCCCTGAGGCCGCCCCGCCCTGTGGATAAGTTTGTGGATTATCTGCGCGCCCGGCACCGGGACCGCCCGCCGGTACGCGCCCGCTGCCGCCCCAGAGGCGTGTTTCGCTTTTAAAACAGCGTAAAATCAGTAAGTTATATTGTTTTTACCGTGTCAAACGGCATCTCGGGTCATATATCAGTAATAAGGTATTGATTTACAATGCCTGTGCATAAACCCGGGGCGCCGCCCACGGGATTTTTCCAACCCACCGGCAGAGCGCTATAATCCCGGCCCGCAAGCAGCCACCAGCATTCCAGCGAGGCGCGCCCTCGCCCCAACCGGATCCCGCCATGGCACAGCCCGAAGACAGCCCCGCCGTCCTGCCGCCGCCGGCGCGCTGGGCCCGCGCCCTGAGCCGCCTCAATGCCTGGGTGGGTCGCACCGTGGCCTGGGCAACCCTGCTCATGGTGCTGGTCACCTTCGCCGTGGTGCTGCTGCGCTACGGCTTCAACACGGGCTTTATCGCCATGCAGGAATCCATCACCTGGCTGCATGCCATGGTCTTCCTGCTCGGCGCCGCGTGGACCCTGGGCGAGGACGGCCATGTGCGCGTGGACATCTTCTACCGGCGCATGTCGCCGCGCCGGCGGCACTGGGTGGATCTCCTCGGCTCCCTGTTCCTGCTCATGCCCATGAGCCTGTTCATCCTCGTGGTGAGCTGGGACTACGTGGCCGCCTCCTGGGCCCTCGACGAGGCCTCCCCCGAGGCCGGCGGCCTGCCGGGAGTGTGGCTCCTCAAGACGCTGCTGCTGGTTATGCCCCTGCTGGTGCTCCTGCAGGGACTCGCCCAGGTGTTCACCAGCGTGCTGGTGCTGCGCGGCCGCCTGCCCGCCGAGGAAAGACATCACGACGTGGGCGAGGAGGTCATCTAGCCCGTGGAATGGCTCGCCCTGGTGATGTTCCTCACCCTGTGCCTGGTGCTGCTGGCCGGTTTCCCGGTGGCCTTCACCCTCGGCGGCACGGCACTGGCCTTCGCGCTCATCGGCTACGGCCTGGACGGTTTCGATGCCGCCTTTCTCGACGCCACGCCCAACCGCCTCTACGGCATCATGACCAACGCCACCCTCATCGCGGTGCCGCTGTTCGTCTTCATGGGGGTGATGCTGGAGCGCTCGCGTATCGCCGAGAACCTGCTCGACACCATGGCCATGCTCTTCGGCCCCCTGCGCGGCGGCCTGGGGATCTCGGTGACGGTGGTGGGCATGCTGCTCGCCGCCAGCACCGGCATCGTCGGCGCCACGGTGGTCACCATGGGACTGCTGTCCCTGCCCACCATGCTGCGCCGCGGCTACGACCCGGCAGTGTCCGCCGGCACCATCTGCGCCTCGGGCACGCTGGGCCAGATCATCCCGCCCTCCATCGTGCTGGTGCTGCTCGGCGACGTGCTCGCCTCGGCCTACCAGCAGGCGCAACTGGACCAGGGGATCTTCGCTCCCGAGACGGTCTCCGTGGGCGATCTCTTCGTCGGCGCCCTCATCCCCGGTCTCCTGCTGGTGGCCCTCTACATCGGCTGGTTGATCCTCGTCGCCTGGCGCCGCCCGGACGCCCTGCCGGCGCTGCCCGCCGGCGAGCGCCGCGAACGCGGCCGCGCCCTGTTGCGCCGCGCCCTGCTGGTACTGCTGCCGCCGCTCTCGCTCATCGTCGCGGTACTGGGCTCCATCATGATGGGCGTGGCAACCCCCACCGAGGCAGCCTCGGTGGGTGCGGTGGGCGCCATGCTGCTGACCTACTTCACCGATCCGCGCCACAGCCAGTGGTTCTGGCGACGCTTCCGCTATCCCTTCTTCGCCGGCCTCCTGCTGTGGCTGGCGGCGCTGGCCGGCTGGACGGGTCCACTCGGCGCCGTGCACGTCTTCCTGCTGCTCGCCGGCCTCGCGCTGGGCTTGATGGCGGCGGGCTTTCTCCGCCTCGGCCGCCACGACAAGCTCAGGCTCGCCGTGTTGCGCGAGGTGGCCGAGTCCACCACCCGCGTCACCGCCATGGTGTTCGTGATTTTCATCGGCGCGGCGCTGTTCTCGCTGGTCTTCCGCGGCTTCGGCGGCGACGATCTCGTCCGGGATTTCCTCGGCGACATGCCGGGGGGCGTGGTCACCGCCATGATCCTGGTGATGCTGTTGATGTTCCTGCTGGGTTTCATTCTCGACTTCATCGAGATCACCTTCGTGGTGGTGCCCATCGTCGCGCCCATCCTGCTGGCCATGGGACTCGACCCGGTGTGGCTGGGGATCATGATCGCCATCAACCTGCAGACCTCCTTCCTCACCCCGCCGTTTGGTTTCGCGCTGTTCTACCTGCGCGGCGTGGCACCAAAGGAGGTCACCACCGCGCAGATCTACCGCGGCGTGATGCCCTTCATCGCCATCCAGGTGCTGGCGCTGATCCTCCTCGCCCTGTGGCCGGAGCTGGCCACCTGGCTGCCCGAACAATTCTATGGGGGATAGCGGTGATGGATGAGAATGAATGGCGCAAAAAGCTCACCCCGGCGCAATATCACGTCTGCCGGGAGCGCGGCACCGAGCCGCCCTTCAGCGGCGAGTACCTCGACGACAAGGGCGACGGCATCTACCAGTGTGCCTGTTGCGGCGCCGATCTGTTCGATTCCCGCGCCAAGTTCGATTCGGGCAGCGGCTGGCCGAGCTTCCATGCCACGCTGAACAACGACAACGTGGCGGAGGAAGTGGATCTCAGCCACGGCATGCGCCGGGTGGAAGTCCACTGCCGCCGTTGCGGCTGTCACCTCGGCCACGTCTTCCCCGACGGGCCCGAACCCACCGGCCTGCGCTACTGTATCAACTCCCTGTCGCTGCAGCGGCGCGCACGTTGAATACCTCACCCGTTTCCGGGTTATACTTATATCGCACCCCCCCGATATAAAAAGCACCCCGGGCGCGCCCGGCGGCTTTGTCGATCAACAATAGTGAGGAGTCCCAGCGATGAACACCGTCCACCTGCGCCTCATGGTCATCGCCCTGCTGGCGCTGCTCGTCAGTGGTTGCGCCTCCGTACCCATGGCCAGCCCCGAAGAAGACCGCGTCGCCAAGCAATTCCGGCCGACACCGGGCAAGGCGACCATCTACCTGTACCGTAACGAGATCTTTGGCGGCGCCATCGCCATGCAGGTAATGCTCGATGGCAGGCCCATGGGCCAGACCGGGCCCGAGACCTATTTTCGCTGGGTGGTCGAGCCGGGCCGCCACACCATTTCGGTGGCGGCTGAGAATGTCGCCGAGCTGAGCATCGACACCCGCCCGGGCGGGATCTACTTCGTCTGGCAGGAGATCAAGATGGGCCTGTTCATGGCACGCACCCGCCTGGAACTGGTGGATCCGCAGCGCGGCATGGCTGGCGTCAACGAAAGTTCACTGATCGCCGCGCCCTACGGGGGCGGCGGGGGCAGTGCCGCGCCGAGCAACACTTCTACCAGTCGCGGTGGTAGCGGCGGCGCGGGAGCGACCAGCTCCAGCCAGTAAGGCCCTGCCCTGCTCAGGACGGGTCGAAAAGGCCCGTCCTGAGAAAGCGGCACACCATGCGCGCCACGCGCGCCGAGAGCACCAGCCAGATGTGGCTGAGGTGAACCACGCGATGCGCCTTTGCGCCCGCCAGCCGCGTCTCTTCCACCCGCACCGTGCCATCGTTGGGGCCGCGCAGGGCGCCGGGCATGAACCAGCCCATGCCCATGGAACGATCCCCCGCGATGATGCCCAGCTCACGCTCACAGTGCCAGCCCGGCGCATCCCCCAGCACGCCATTGACCACGGCCTTGCCCACCACGAAGCGCAAGCAGCGCGAGCGCGCCACGCGCCTGCCCACCTCGCTGCCCCGCGCGGGGACACCCAGCATGACCACGCGACCCGGCCGCGTGGGCGGGCAGCCGTGGAACAGATGCAGCAACACGAGCCCGCCAAGGCTGTGGGCGACGAAATGCACCGCAGGCGCCTCGATGCGCGCCACGAAGTCCGCCAGGCGGCGGGCGTTTTCCGCCGGCGTGCGGCGCACGCTGGCATAGGAGAATACGTGGGGCGTGAAGCCGCATCGGCGCAGGCGCCGGGCCAGCAGGCGCATGTCGAGGCCCGTCATCCAGATACCGTGCACCAGCACCACCGCCTCGCGTGGCGCATTGTCCCCCTGTCCCTGCTCGCGTTCAGCCATTGAAGACCATCTCGATGCGCACCAGCAGCGAATGCTCGGCGCGAAAACCGGCATCCTTGCGGTAGCGGATCTCGGGTATCAGTTCCATGAAGAGATAGTCCGAGTGCACGCGCTGGCGATAGCGCAATTGCAGGAGGTAGTCGGTGACGTGCAGGCCCGGGCGGTTGGTGCCGTAGATCCCGGCCTGGTAGGAGAGGCTGCGCCGGTCACTGAGCTGGTGGGTGAGAGAGATCACTTCGCTCAGGCTGATGTCGTCATTCGCATCGCTCCAGCGCGCGAAGAATGCCGCGCGAAAGAGCGAATCGGCGTCCAGCTGATGGTCGAATTCCAGCTGGGTGTCCGCGCCGCCGCCCGTCGAATAGAACCAGTAAACCGACTGGCTGACGTAGAGTGACCAGTCTTCCAGGGGAAACCGTCGGCTGGCGCGGATACGCACCAGGTAATCCACGGGCGTGCGCAGCTTGATATGCAGGGAGGGCTTGTAGCGCCACCCTTCTTCCTTGCCGACGTCGGCCTGCAGACCGGCAAACAGGCCCGAATCCCGCTGTTTCTGTTCCAGTACCGTGCGGTCCACGTTGTCGCGCGCCTGCACCGGATCGCTGGCAAACACCAGCTTCATCTTCTTCTGGGTACGCGGCAACCTGATCTTGATTTTCAGGTTGCCCACGGAACTCAACTGGCCGCCTTCGGCCCAGCTGGTATCCCAGGTAAAGCGCATGTAGCTGCCCGTGGCATCGTAGAAGACCTTTTCGTTGGCGAAAAAGGCATCCATGTTGCGCGTCAGCCAGTTGAGGCCGCTGGACACGGCCGCGTGCGGCGCATCGAGAAAGGAGAAAAAGCCGCCTTCATCGGCAGGTGGCGGCTCGCCGGGTTCCATGTCGATCTCCAGCGCCTCGCCGCCGGGCTCGCCGATGTCCACATCCACGTCTTCTTCTTCGGGTCCCCCGCTCTCCCCGGGATCGGCCGTCGCGTCTCCCGCCGGCCGGTCCGCCGGGGCGTCTCCCGGTTCCTCTCCTTCCGCACCCGGCTCGCCGGCCTGCAACAGCGCATCCGGCGGCCCCATGAGTTCGTCGCTGGCGGGAAGCTCCTCGGCTCGGGCCGCCGGCGGACAGGCCAGCAGCGGAAGCATCGCCAGCAGGCTGGCAACGAGGCAAACGGTGGCCTTCCCTGCACCCGGTGCTGGCACTCCTGACGGCATGGACTCGATGGACCTCCTGTGCATCGACGGGCAGGCACTGCCCAATGGGCGTGCCGCCATTATCCTACGGCCGGCCGGCGCCTGTCGATGCTACAATCGAGACAGGCTCTGGCATGGGGGGCACACAGACCGTGAAACTCGCTCACCTGGCGCTCTGCGCCACGCTGCTCCTCTGGGGGTCCGGCGCCCATGCCGGGGCGCAGGGCGATGGAGATGCGTACAGCCCCATCATCGAGCTGGGCCTCTATTTTGGCGTCGAAGATCTCTCCACCGCGCCCTTCATCAACGGCACGAAGGACAGCGTGGAAGCCGGCGGGCTGCTGGACTTCAACCTCGGTGCCGTCAGGCACCTGAACGACCGGCATGAATTACAGGTGACGCTGGGTTTTCGCTTCGATGGCACCAACGGCACCACCGGCAATGTCTCCTGGTCACGCTGGGTCGTGGAGGGCAAGTATTTCTACCGCATGGCCCATACACGGCTGGGCCTGGGGGTGTCCTACCACGTCAACCCGAGTTTCGAGATCAATCTCGAGGGCTTCCCCTCCATCGCGGTGGATTTCGACAACGGCCTTGGTTATGTCCTCGAGTGGGACCACCTCTCCCGACATACCTACTACGGCCTCAAGTACACGCTCATCGACTACACCGGCGGGGGCCTCAGCGTCGATGGCAGCAGCCTCGCGCTGGTCTATGGTTTCAATTTCCGCTGAGGGACGCACCCCCTTTGCCTGATCCGCCCGGCCTGTAGTCCGCGAGAAATGGCAAATTCATGATCTGCCTCAAGAACAGGGCACTTCCACGCACGCACTGGCCGGGGCGAGTGATACAATCCGTGGAGGAATACCATGAACCGGATGGAACAGGGAGGACAGCATGAAAATTCTCAGACTTGCATTATGCGCCATTGTCCTGGCATGGACGGGCAACGCCATTGCTGCGGACGAGCATTCCGGCACCATGATGAGTGGGGGAGGAAGCGGCGGGCTGAGGCCCGTTCTCGAACTCGGCCTCTATTTCGGTGGCGATGACCTTGCCACGGTGCAGTTCGTCAGCGGCACCACCGAGACCATCGAGACCGGCGGGCTGCTGGACGTCAGTTTCGGTTTCGTCAAGCCCATGGCCCCGGAGCGGGAGCTGCAGGTCACGCTGGGCTACCGCTTCGACAGCATCGACGCCATCAATGGCTCCGTGGACTGGTCGCGCTGGGTCCTGGAAGGCAAGTATTTCTTCCTCGACGGTCGTTCGCGCTTCGGCGCCGGGCTGACCTACCACATGAGCCCGGATCTTGAAATCAATCTGTTGGGTTCCCTGGTAGTGAGCTTCGACAACGCGCTGGGCCTCGTCGGTGAGTGGGACTACCTCTTCCTCAACAACAGCTACCTGGGCGTCAAGTACACCCTCATCGACTACGAGGTGGGCGGGGTCTCCGCCGACGGCAACAGCCTCGGCATCGTCTACGGATTCAGATTCTAAATACGTGTTCCGAATTCCACTACAGTTTACCGACATCAGTCTCTCACCGGCCTGCCAGGCCGGGGGCGTGCTCGGCCGGACTCAGCTGGCGGGCACCGCCTGCGGCGGTGGCCCGCCAGGGGGTTCCACCACCACGCCCGCCTTGCGCAGGCGCGCGCGCAGACGCGCCAGATCGGCGTCCATGAGGGGCAGGATCTCCGTCTTGAACCGATCAATCCGCTTGCGCAGGAGTTTGCGCATGCGCGGCACGCTGTGATAGCGGTTGTGGGTACGTTCGAGGATATCGTTGACGTCGTCGTAGAAGTACTGCACCCCGAGCAGAATGCGCGTCGGCGTCGCCAGGGTCGAGGGTGATTCCCTGAGCGTCTCCATGATGAAGTACTTGAACTTCGGGATCCCTTCGATGTTGTGCCGATACATGCCCCTGCGCTCCGCAAAGGCCAGGATGGTCTCCGCGACTTCGAGGTTGTAGCGCACCTCTTCGCGCACCGACTGGCGCAGGTAATAATTGTCGCGATCGGCGCGAATGGCCTCGAACTCCACCGCGGTCTCCAGCCCCGCGCGCGCCGCGAGGTACACGCCCAGGACCGTGGAGGCCAGCACCACGGCATTACTCAGCCAGAACTCCCAGCCCATGCGGGCGAAAAAGTGGCGCACGCGGCTGGCGATGCGTCGCGGCAGGGTGATGATGGCCGGCAACATGCCCGAACCCTCCTGTTCCGTCTCTGCAAAGACTGCCTTCAGGCGCGCGCCTGGTAGTAGGCCAGCTCCGAGATATCGTGCCAGGCCCGTGCCTCGTCACGGAAACGGCGGAAGGAGTCGAAGACCTTGCGCGCCCTGGCGTCCTTCGCCGCCACTTCCGCCACGACCTCGTCGGAGAGGCTCCTGAGTTTTTTCAGCACGTCCTCGGGGAAGGGGCGCAGATCCACCTTGTGCTTCGTGACCAGGGTATGCAGGGCAGTGTTGTTACGCGCGGTGTACTCCGCCAGCATGTCCTGGTTGACCACCTTGCAGGCGTTGAGGACGATGGACTGGAGATCCGCGGGCAGCGCCGCGAAGGCCTTGCGGTTGATCAAGGCCTCCAGGGTCGTGCCCGGTTCGTGCCAGCCGGGATAGTAGTAGTATTTCGCCACCTTGTAGAGACCAAAGGCGAGATCGTTGTAGGGACCCACCCATTCGGTGGCGTCGATGTTGCCCGACTGCAAGGAGGTATAGATCTCGCCACCGGGCAGGGAGACGGGCGTGCCGCCGGCGCGCTTGAGCACTTCGCCGCCGAGACCCGGGATGCGCATCTTGAGTCCCCTGAGATCCCTGAGCGAATTGATCTCCTTGTTGAACCAGCCGCCCATCTGCACGCCGGTATTGCCGGCCGCTGCCGGGATGAGATCGAAGTCCGCATAGAGCTGCGTCCACAGCTCCATGCCGCCGCCATGATAGAGCCAGCCGTTCATCTCCTGGGCATTGAGGCCAAAGGGCACGGCGGCAAAGAACTGCGCCGCTTCGCTCTTGCCCTTCCAGTAATAGGCCGCGCCGTGGCCCATCTGCGCCGTACCGCGTGATACCGCGTCGAATACCTCGAAGGCCGGCACCAGTTCCCTGGCGCCATAGACCTTGACCTTCATGCGCCCGCCGCTCATTTCACCGATCAGGGCGGCGAGCCGGTTGGCGCCCGTGCCCAGGCCGGGGAAATTCTTCGGCCAGGTGGTGACCATTTTCCACTTGATGGTCTTGCCGGCCACGGCAATGGCCGGCGCGGCCACCAGCGAACCGGCGACGCCGGCGGTCTTGATAAAGTCTCTGCGCTTCATGACATTCCTCGCTATGGAGTGCGAAATTGTTTACTTATTGAACAATCGAACAGGTTGGAAACCTTCATCCCCCGTGCAGCAAAGTCAAAATGGGGAAACAGATCAATACCATGGGTTGTGTTTTTCCGCGCCGACGTGAAGAAGATCACGCAAACCGGCGTTTGTATTTTTATCGTCGAACAGGCCGCAAAAAAACATCCCCGACGCTGGAATGTCCCCACGGCATTTGCCATGATAGCAGACAAGCCGATGCGTGTTGACAACGGCAACTCACAACAAATTTCGGGAAGGAAACAGCGGGATCAACGCAAACAGATGGAACGCCGCCTGAGACGTATCGGTTTTCGCCTGACCCTGCTGTTCGCAAGCAGCCTCGCCCTGCCCCCGCTCATCACCCTTGCCGTCAGCCTCTACCCTGGCCTGCTCAATCAGGACACCCTGCTGGCGAGCGGCAGCCCGCTGCTGGCCCTCTACCTCGCGCTGGTCGCCGGCGGCACCCTCTACCTGCGGCGCTACCTGCAGCCGGTGTTTGCATGGATCGCCAGCCATCCCAGGCGCGTGCTCACGGAACAACTGGCTGAGCGCCTGGCGGGCTTCGGCAGCCACTACTGGGGACTGATCCTCCTCGGCGTGCTCCTGCTGCCCACCGCCCAGCACTGGCTGGGGCTTGCCCGCCCGGCCACCGCCGCCAGCCTGTTGCAGTTCGTGCTCTTGCATCTCACCGTCGCGTCACTGGCTGCCATGCCAGGCTACCTGCTGTCGCTGGGTCTGCTGGGACAACTGGCGCGTTACACCGGCGTGGATCGCATCCACATGAGCATGCACGACAAGATGCTGCTCATCGGCGCCTGGATCCCGCTGCTCATCGAGATGGTGTTGCTGCGCTACTACCAGTGGCGCAACGGAGAGCTGCCTCTCGAACTGCTGCTGGGCGCCGCCCTGCTCGCCGCCGTGGGGATCACCGTGACCCTGCTGGCGGCACGCTCCCTGCGCCAGGCGCTGGCGCCGCTGGATGCCGTGAACCACAACAGCGGCGCCTCCAGGCACGATGATCTGGTGAGCCGCCTGCGGCCACGTTCCCACGACGAATTCGGTTTTCTCCTCCAGACCCTGGCGCGCCTGTTCCGCCGCCTCGGCGAACAGGACGCCACCGTGCACGCCATCATCGACAATGCCGCCGAGGGCATCGTGGTGGTGGACGAGGAGGGCGCCATCCAGCTTGCCAACCCGGCCGCGGCGCGGCTGTTCGGCGCCGCGCCCGGCGAACTCTGCGGCCGCCCGCTGGCAACGCTGCTGCCCGAGGTGGCGCGGCAGTTGCGCGAGGGCCTGAGCGTGCCCCGCGATCTCGAGATCGATTACCGGCGGGGCACAAGCACGCGCGTGCTGTCGGTGCGCACCAGCGGCATGGAAGTGGAGCAGTCACGCTACAGCGTCTGCCTGCTGGCGGACATCACGCGGCGCAAGGAGGCGGAGGTAAAACTCATCGAGGCCGAGGCGCGCTACCGCAACCTGGTGGAGACGGCCCACGATCTGGTGTGGAGCATGGATCCCGAGGGGCGCTGGACCTACCTCAACCAGGCCGCCATGGCCATCTACCGCCTGCCCCCGGCCGAGATGCTCGGCCGCCACTTCAGCGACTTCCAGGCGCCGGGACAGGAAAGCCGCAACGAGGAGGCACTGGCCACCCTGCTGGCCGGCAAGGAACTGGTGCACTTCGAGACCGTCCACCAGGATCGCCACGGCGCGAAACACCACCTGAGTTTCAATGCGCGGCCCATCTTCGACGATCAGGGCCGTGTGAGTTACATCACCGGCACCGCGCGGGACATCACCGAACAGAAGGCCTACGAACAGGAACTCACCTACCAGGCCGAGCACGATACCCTCACCGGGCTCTACAACCGCAAGTATTTCCACCAGGAACTCAACCGCGTCATCGCCCGCGTGGCACGCAGCGGCGCCACCTGCGCGCTGTTCTATATCGATCTCGACCAGTTCAAGTACATCAACGACACGCTGGGTCACGCCGCCGGCGACCAGTTGCTCAATGAATGCACCGCCCTGCTGCGCAGCCACACCCGCGACGGCGACCTGCTGGCACGCTTCGGCGGCGACGAGTTCACCGTGCTGCTCTACAACGTCAACGGTCCCCAGGCCCTCAGCGCGGCAGAGAACCTGCGCGAGCTGTTCGAGCGTTTCTCCTTCTTCTATGATCGCAAGTCCTTCAACATCACCTGCTCCATCGGCATCTCGCTCATCGACAATCGCGCCGAGACCGCCGACGAGGTGCTGGCCCACGCCGACCTCGCCTGCAACCTCGCCAAGTCACAGGGCCGCAACCGCGTGCATCTCTACACCGAGAGCGATCCCGACAAGGCCGACCTCGCCGAGGACATGGGCTGGGCGGCGCGCGTGCGCGACGCCTGCGAACACGATCACTTCGTGCTCATGTTCCAGCCCATCATGTCCATGGACGATGGCCGGGTGCGCGACTACGAGACCCTGTTGCGCATCCGTACCGAGGACAACGAGTTCATCCTGCCGGGCGGTTTCATGCCCGCGGCGGAGCGCTTTGGCCTGATCCACAACGTCGACCGCTGGACCGTGCGCAACGCCATCCGGCGCCTCGGGCGCCTGCGTGCGCAGGGCCTCGACACGCGTTTTGCCATCAACCTCTCGGGACGGGCGGTGGAAGATCACAGCCTCGTGGAACTGATAAAAGACACCCTGCGAGAGAATGACGTGCCGGCGGAGGCGGTCACCTTCGAACTCACCGAGACCGCGGCCATCGCCAACCTGCGCGGCGCGGCCAGTTTCATCCACGCGCTGCGCGATCTCGGTTGCGGTTTCGCGCTGGACGACTTCGGCTCCGGTTTCTGTTCCTTCGCCTACCTCAAGCACCTGCCGGTGGACATGCTCAAGATCGACGGCTCCTTCGTGCAGGGTCTCACCCGCGGCCAGGTGGATCAGGCCATGGTGCAGTCCATGGCCAACGTCGCCCACGCGCTGGACAAGAAGACCGTCGCCGAGTTCGTCGAGGACGAGGAGACCATGGTGATGTTGCGCGAGCTCAACGTGGACTATGCCCAGGGGCACTTCATCGGCGTGCCCGAGCACCACATCCCCGGCGAACGGGACGAGGCGGCGCACCGCGACGACAAGGTGGTGATCCTGCACCCCTGAGTCCCGCCCGGCGAGATACAGGCAGCTGATCGGGGATCGGGCTGTTCAGATCACCTGCAGGTGGGCATATTCCAGCACCAGCCACTTGATGCCGGCGTGCTCGAAGTTGACCTGCACGCGCGCGTGGCGGCCGCCCTCGTAGTTGAGCACCACACCTTCGCCGAACTTCGCATGGGTGACCCGCTGGCCCAGTTGCAGGACCTGTTCCCCACCGTCGGCCGCTTCCTCCGTCCATGCCGAGGCGAGGGGATCGCTCACCTGCCCGCTCATGCGCACCGATTCGATGCATTCGGTGGGCAACTCGGCGAGAAAACGCGAGGGCCGCGTCCAGGTCTCTTCGCCGTAGAGGCGGCGTTTCTCCGCGTGACTCAGGATCAGCTGTTCGCGCGCGCGCGTCATGCCCACGTAGCACAGGCGGCGCTCCTCCTCGAGTCGCCCGGGCTCGTCGATGGAAAGCTTGTGTGGAAACAGGCCTTCTTCCATGCCGCAGACGAAGACCTGGCGAAACTCCAGGCCCTTGGCCGAGTGCAGGGTCATGAGCTGCACGCAGTCGTCCCATTCCGCCGCCTGACCTTCGCCGGCCTCCAGCGCGGCATGGGAGAGGAAGGCCGCCAGCTCGTCCATCCGTGCCTCGCCGTCATCCGCCTCGTCTCTGACGAAGACCTGCGCGGCGCTGACCAGTTCGTCGAGGTTCTCCAGTCGCGCGCGCCCCTTTTCACCCTTTTCCTTCTGGTAGTGCTCACGCAGGCGCGAGTGGTGCAGCATCTGTTCCACCTGCTCGGCGAGAGCGAGGCCGGCGAGATCGGCGCGCAGGCGCGCCATGAGATCAACGAAGCCCTGCAGGGCGTTGAGGGCGCGGGCGTTCAGACTACGGTTTTCCAGCACGTGGTGAATGGCCTGCCACAGGGACATGCCCCCGGCGCGCGCCTGTTCGCGCACCTCGGCGAGGGTACGCTGGCCGATCCCCCGCGGCGGCTGGTTGATGATGCGCTCGCAGGAAGCGTCGTCGAGGGGGTTGCTGGCAAGCCGCAGGTAGGCCAGCGCGTCCTTGATCTCCTGGCGTTCGAAGAAACGCAGGCCGCCGTAGACGCGGTAGGGGATCCCCTGCTGGATGAGCACTTCTTCGAAGATGCGCGACTGGGCGTTGGAGCGGTAGAGAATGGCGTTGTCGTCATAGCGGCCGCCGGCCTCCACGCTGGCGCGGACGCAGTCCACCACGTAGTGGGCCTCGTCGATCTCGTTGAAGGCATTGTAGATGCGCACCGGCGCGCCCTCGCCGTCCTCGGTCCACAGGTTTTTGCCGAGACGCTCGGCGTTGTTGGCGATGAGGGCATTGGCGGCGGCGAGGATGTTGCCGGTGGAACGGTAATTCTGCTCCAGGCGGAACACCACGGTGCCGGGAAAGTGCTGCTGGAACTGCTGGATATGTTCCACGCGCGCGCCGCGCCAGCCGTAGATGGACTGGTCGTCGTCGCCCACGGCAAACACCTGCCCGCTGTCGCCCGCCAGCAGGCGGATCCAGGCGTACTGGATGGTATTGGTGTCCTGGAACTCATCGATGAGGATGTGGCCGAAGCGTCGCCGGTAGGCCTCGAGGAGATCGGGCTTGTTCAGCCACAGTTCGTGGGCGCGCAGCAGGAGTTCGGCGAAGTCCACCAGCCCGGAGCGGCGGCAGAAGGCCTCGTAGTGCTCGTAGATGGCGATCATCTCTTTCAGCCAGGGATCGCCCGCCGCTTCGAGCTGCGCCGGCCTGCGGCCCTCGTCCTTGCGGGCATTGATATACCACTGCGCCTCGCGCGGCGGCCAGCGGTTCTCGTCCAGGCCCAGCTCGCGAATGACGCGCTTCACCGCGCGCTGCTGGTCCTCGCTGTCGAGGATCTGGAAGTCCTTCGGCAGCTCGGCCTCCTTCCAGTGAGCGCGCAGCAGGCGGTGGGCGATACCATGGAAGGTGCCCACCCACAGGGCGCCGGCGGGGCGCCCCAGCAGCTGCTCGATGCGCCCGCGCATTTCCGCGGCGGCCTTGTTGGTGAAGGTCACCGCCAGCACGCCCCAGGGCGAGACGCCCTCGGCCTCCAGCAGCCAGGCGATGCGATGCACCAGCACGCGGGTCTTGCCGCTGCCCGCCCCGGCCAGCACCAGGCTGTGACCGCCGGGGGCGCATACCGCCTCGCGCTGGGCGACGTTGAGGGGATCGAGAATGTGCGAAACGTCCATGGCTGCTATGGTATCAAAAAGGTTCCGCGGCGGGCGGCGCTAAACCCCCGCCCTGCCGCTGCCGATACGCCAGCAGGGGAAGATGTCTCCAGAGAACCAGCCAGCCCATGTCCACCAATCGCCAACAGTTCGAAGACCGCCTGCGCACGCTGCGGGCGGACTACGCCGCGACGCTGCCGGGCAAGCTCGCCCATCTGGCGGACCTGTGGCGCGAGGCCTTCGAGCGAGGCGCGGCGGGTGCGCTGGCGGCCTTCATCCAGCAGTGCCACGCGCTCGCCGGCTCGGGCAGTACCTTCGGCTTCCCCGCCATCACCAACCGCAGCCGCGAGCTGGAACAGCTGCTGCGCCCCATGGCCGAGGCCGGCACGCCCCTCGACCCGGCCATCAATGCCCGCGTCACGGCCCTGCTGGAGGATCTCGCCAGGGCCTGCGAGGGCGGGGACGCGGAGTCCGGCGCAGAGGGGGCTCGCTCTACGCCACCCTCGATCCCGTCGAGCGTGGATCTCCTCGGCGACGACGGCCCGCTGCATGACGAGCTGCATGCCCAGCTGGCCCAGTTCCAGTACCGCGTCACCCGCTTCACCGCGCCCGAGGCCCTGCTCGATGCCATCGGGCGGCGCGTGCCCGCGGTGGTGGTGGTCGATCGCGACCTCCCCCAGGTGAGGGAGACGCTCGATTCCCTGGTGGAAACGATCCATGCGCGCAGTTTCGGACAGAGCCAGGTGCTCGTCCTTGGCAGCGAGGACAGTTTCGCCCTGCGTCTCGAGGCGGCGCGCGCCAATGTGCAGGCCTGGGTCACGAAGCCACCCGACATGGGACGCATGGTGGACACCATCGACCGTCTCGCCACCCCCGCGCCGAGCGAACCCTACCGCGTGATGATCGTCGATGACGACGCCGACACGCGCAGCTTCATCCGCTTCGTGCTCGAACAACGCGGCATGCGGGTGTTCACCGTATCCCACGTGGATGAGCTGCTCGACAACATGCGCGAGTTCGGCCCCGAGCTGGTCCTCACCGATCTCTACATGCCCACCTGCACCGGCCTCGAGCTGGCGCGGGTGATCCGCCAGCACGACGAGTACCTGGGGATCCCCATCGTCTACCTGTCTTCCGAGACCGACATCCACAAGCAGGTCATGGCGCTGAGCGAGGGGGCGGATGATTTTCTCACCAAGCCCATCGCGCCGCACAAGCTGGTCAGCCGCATCGCCAGCCGCATCCAGCGTTACCGTGGCCTGAGCGCCCTGCTGGCGCATGACGGCCTCACCGGCCTGCTCAACCACACCACCTTCAAGGAACGCCTGCAGCACGAGGCCCTGCGTGCCGATCGCCAGGATTCCTTTTTCTCCTACGTCATGCTCGATATCGACGACTTCAAGCAGGTCAACGATACCCGCGGCCATGCCACCGGCGATCGCGTCATCCGCAACCTCGCCCGCCTGTTGTCACGCCGCCTGCGTCGCAGCGATCTCATCGGCCGTTACGGCGGCGAGGAATTCGCCATCGTCCTGCCCGACACCACCATCGAGGATGCCCTGCGCCTGCTCGATGGCCTGCGCGAGGACTTCGCGGCCCTGTGCCACCGCGACGACACCGGCGGCGAGTTCCACGTGTCCTTCAGCGCCGGCGTGGCGCAGTACCCGGACTTCGCCGACATCCGCCAGGTCCATGCCGCCGCCGACGCCGCCCTCTACCGCGCCAAGCAGGAAGGGCGCAACCGCGTCCTCGCGCGTCGCTCCACGGACAGCGTCTAGATAACTGTTCCGAAATAAAGTTCACTCTCTATGCCTACTACGTCGTCCCACGTGTCCTGACATGACCGTCAGCCGCAGGGACGCGGCTGTCGAGCGTACAGGGACGTAAGCACCCCGTGTCCGTAAACCTTGTCCCGGAGAGAGACAGGCAGACGAGGCAATCCGGTTATTCCAGGGTGATCGGGTATTCGGAACACGTATTTAGTGTCGCGAGAGGGCAGGAGAAGGTGAGACCAGAGGTCGAGAAGCTGGCCTGGGCCACGCCCCGGCAAGACCTTGCCGTGGGGAGGGCGCACCACCACGGCGCCCGAACATTGCCGGCAGGGGCTATCTTGCTGATAACAGGGATAAAATCAAGGCCCGGCGGTATCTCCAGGGTGGCCGGCGCGACATGGTACGGGGCTTGCTTTATCGGGGAGAAACATCATCCATCCCGTCCACATGGAGCCCGACATGATCCACGCCCGTTTCCTGCGTCTTCCCCTGCTGGTGGGGGCCTTGCTGCTCGCCGCCGGCTGCACCACCCTGACCCGTGACGACTGTCTGGCCAATAACTGGTACGCCGTGGGCATGCAGGACGGCCTGGCGGGCGCACCCCGCACGCGCTTCAACCACCATGCCCGCTTCTGCCAGCGTTTCGGCGTGCAGGCCAACCTGGTGGCCTACGACATGGGTCGCGAACGGGGGCTGGCGGAGTTCTGCGTCGGCGCCGACGATCTGCGCGCCCTGGCCGCGAGCCCGCGCTACCACGTCGCCTGCACGCGCCACCCGGAAGACCCGCTGATCCACTCCCCCATCACGCGGCGCGCCCGGTTGCGTGGCCTCGGCGTCAATACCGGCGACATCACCGACGCCGTACCGCGTTTCTAGCCCGACTCCTGAAAAAACCTTTAACCACGGGGAGCACGGGGCACACGGGGAAAGCGTGAAAAATTATTTCCTGTGGATCGATGCTGTCCGCAGAGGGACAACGTACTCACTGGCGTTTTGGCCTGGCCCAAAACAAATAACTTTGCTGCCATCTTCTTTCGCCATTACCGGCGTGGCCATGCAACAACATACCCCACAATAATGTTCCCCCGTGCTCCCCGTGGTTAACCTCGATCAGGTTACCGAACTCGCTACTCGCTACTGGAACTCAACCAGTCCCTCGGCTTGAGGAAGACCTCGTAGAGTTCCGCCTCGGGGGTGCCCGGCCCGGGTTGCCAGTCGTAGCGCCACTTCACTTCCGGTGGCAGGGACATGAGGATGGCCTCGGTGCGCCCCCCGGTCTGCAGGCCAAAGATGGTGCCGCGATCATAGACGAGGTTGAACTCCACGTAGCGCCCGCGCCGGTAACACTGGAAGTCCTTTTCCCGTTCACCCCAGGGCATGTCCTTGCGCCGCGCGACGATGGGGCGGTAGGCCGGCAGGTAGTGATCACCCACGCTCTTCATGAAGGCGAAACAACGCGCAAATCCCCCTTCGTTGAGATCGTCGAAGAACAGGCCGCCGACACCGCGCGGTTCATTCCTGTGTTTAAGGAAGAAGTAGTCGTCACACCATTGCTTGTAGCGGGGATAGACGTCCTCGCCGAAGTCGGCGCAGGCCTCGTGGGCCACGCGGTGCCAGTGTTGCGCATCCTCGACGAAGCCATAGTACGGCGTGAGATCGAAACCCCCGCCGAACCACCACACCGGCTCGGCGCCATCCTTCTCGGCGACGAAGAAACGCACGTTGGCGTGGGAGGTGGGCACGTAAGGATTACGCGGGTGGATCACCAGCGACACGCCCAGCGCCTGGTAGCGACGCCCCGCCAGTTCCGGGCGCTGGGCGGTGGCCGAGGGCGGCAGGCCGTCGCCGTGGACGTGGGAGAAGTTGACGCCGCCCTTCTCGATCACCGCGCCGCCTTCCAGCACGCGCGAGCGCCCGCCACCGCCGCCTTCGCGCTGCCAGCTGTCTTCACGAAAACGGCCCGCGCCGTCCTCTTCCTCGAGACCGGCACAGATGCGGTCCTGTAGCTCCAGCAGGTAGGCCTTGATGGCGTCGATGTCGGGTGTCTCCACAGTGTACTCCGGGTGTGGGCAGGTGAATCCCTGGACTCAGGCCGGGCGGATGAGCGCGCCGGTGGCCGCGTCACGGATCTCGGTGGGCCGCGCCTGGCCACCGAGGGCGCCGGCCAGTATAGCGTCAAGACGCGCGTCGAAGTAGCGCCGCACCCTCAGGGCCGTGCGCGCCGGCGGCCGCCCGGCGGGATTGGCGCTGGTGGAGACCAGCGCGCCACCGAAGGCCGCGCAGAGTTCGCGCGTCAGGGGATGGGCGCTGACACGCACGGCGAGGGTGACGTGGGTACCACGCAGCCAGGCGGGGGTCTCCTTGCGCGCCGGCAGGAGCCAGGTCACCGGCCCCGGCCAGCTGGCGCTGACGCGCGCCAGCAGTGCGTTGGAAAGGGGCGCGAGGAAGGGGCGCAACTGCGCCATGTCGCTGGCGACGAGGATGAGTCCCTTCTCCAGGGGGCGCTGCTTGAGATCCAGCAGGCGCAGCACGGCGCCGGCGTTCAGGGGATCGCAGGCGAGACCATAGACCGCCTCGGTGGGATGGGCGATGACACCGCCGCGGGCGAGGAGTCCCGCGGCATGACGCAGGCGCCAGGGAGAGACAGGCATGCGTCGTGTGTCCCCGGGCTCAGGAGGCCGCCTTTTCCGGGGCGTCCTCGGCGTCGCCCGTGTCCTCCATGGGCTCGGTGTAGCCGCAGTCCTTCTGCGGGCACACCTTCTCCGTGCCACGGCGCTTGGTGGTCTTCTTCGTCAGCATGGGAAAGCCGCACTCGGGGCAGGGCTCGTCCAGTGGCTCGTTCCATACCGCGTAGGTGCAGTCGGGATAGCGCGCGCAGGAGTAGAAGATCTTGCCGTTGCGCGACTTGCGCTTGAGCATGTTGCCCTGCTTGCATTCCGGGCACGCCACGCCGGTGTCCTCGGGTTTTTCCAGCGGCTCGATGTGGCGGCAGTCGGGATAGGCGCTGCAACCGATGAACTTGCCGTAACGCCCGTGGCGAATGATCAGATCCGCGCCGCAGTCCGGGCACTTGCGATCCTTGATGATCTCCGGCTCGGCGTTGGCGTCCTCGTTGACATTGCGCGTGTAGTCGCATTCCGGATAGGCGTCACAACCGACGAAACGCCCGCGCCGGCCGAGGCGGATGGCGAGGCTGCTGCCACACTTGGGGCACTTCTCGTCCAGCGGTTCGTGGGTGACGTCCTTGCGGTCGACATTCTTTTCCTTGTCATCGACGAGCTTCTTGAACGGGCCCCAGAAGTTTTTCATCAGGGGAAGCCAGTCCTTTTCACCGCGCGATATCTCGTCGAGCTCGTCCTCCAGCCTGGCGGTGAAGTCGTAGTCCACGTACTGGGTAAAATGCTCGGTGAGGAACTTGTTGACTATGCGTCCCACGTCGGTGGGGTAGAAACGTCTTTTCTCCAGCGTCACGTACTCGCGGTCCTGCAGGGTCGAGATGATGGAGGCATAGGTGGACGGACGGCCGATGCCGTATTCTTCCAGCGTCTTGACCAGCGAGGCTTCCGTGTAGCGGGGCGGCGGCTCGGTGAAGTGCTGTTCGGGCTTGAGCTTGATGAGATCGACGTCGTCGCCTTCCTTGAGCGGCGGCAGCATGCGCTCGTCGTCGTCCGTCTTCCTGCTCTCGTCCATGCTCTCCTGGTAGACTGCCATGAAGCCGGGGTCCACGATGGTGGAACCGTTGGCGCGGAACACGTTCTTCTCGGTAGCGGTGAGATCCACCGCCACGGTATCCAGAGTGGCGTGGATCATCTGGCAGGCGATGGTGCGCTTCCAGATCAGTTCGTAGAGGCGGAACTGGTCCTTGCTGAGATGTGTCCTGATGTCCTTCGGCGCATGCAGCACCGAGGTGGGACGGATGGCCTCGTGGGCCTCCTGGGCGTTGCGCGCTTTGGTCTTGAAGGTGCGCGGCTTGTCAGGCAGCGCCTTCTCGCCCCAGGTGTCGGCAATGTACTTGCGGATCTCGTCGAGCGCCTCGTTGGCCAGCGTCACCGAGTCGGTACGCATGTAGGTGATGAGACCAACGGTCTCGCCGCCGATGTCGATGCCTTCATAGAGCTGCTGCGCCACGCGCATGGTGCGGCTGGCGGAAAAGCCCAGCTTGCGCGAGGCCTCCTGTTGCAGGGTCGAGGTGGTGAAGGGCGCGGCGGGATTACGCTTGCGCTTTTTCTTCTGCACCTTCGCGATGTGCAGCTTGCCCTGCGCGGCGTCGAGAATGGTCTTCTCCGCCCGGTCGGCCTTGTCCTTGCTGTTGATGGTGAACTGCGCCACCTTCTCGCCGTCGAGCTGGATGAGGCGCGCGCTGAACTCGTGCCCGTCAGAGGCCACGTCGGCATCCACGGTCCAGTATTCCTTCGGCTCGAACTTTTCGATTTCCTGCTCGCGCTCGACGATGAGTCGCAGGGCGGGGCTCTGCACCCGGCCCGCGGACAGGCCGCGGCGGATCTTCTTCCACAACAGGGGCGAGAGATTGAAGCCGACGAGGTAGTCCAGCGCGCGGCGCGCCTGCTGGGCATTGATGAGATCCTGGGAAAGCTCGCGCGGGTGTTCCACCGCTTCCTGGATGGCGCGCTTGGTGATCTCGTGGAAGACCACGCGGCCCACCTTCTTGTCCTTGAGCAGGCCGCGTTCCCTGAGCAGTTCCAGCAGGTGCCAGGAAATGGCCTCGCCCTCGCGATCCGGGTCAGTGGCGAGGTAGAGGGCCTCGGCTTTCTTCAATGCCTTCGCAATGGCATCCACGTGTTTCTGGTTCTTTTCGATGACCTCGTAGGTCATGGCGAAGTCGTGCTCGGGATCCACCGCGCCCTCCTTGGGGCGCAGGTCGCGCACGTGGCCGTAGGAGGCCAGCACCTCGAAACCCCGTCCGAGGTATTTCTTGATGGTCTTCGCCTTGGCCGGCGATTCAACGATGACGAGATTCTTTGCCATATCGGTGTGCTGTGGCTGTGTTCCTATATGCAAATGCCCGCGACTGCGGGCATTGCTGTGTCACGAGACCCCGGCCGCCTCAGTGCAGACTGCCCTGCGTCTCCTCGAAGACCAGGTCCTCCACCCAGGCAAAGGCCGCCTCGCCCCCCGGCTGGTTGAACAGCACCATGAGGATGACCCACTTGAGTTGTTCCAGGTCGATGTCGTCTTCATCGAGCGCCATGACGCGGTCCACCACCAGTTCGCGGGCGGCATGGCTGAGGATGCCGGTCTGCTCCAGGAAGAGCAGGAAACCGCGGCACTCGGTGTCGAGTTTTTCCTTTTCGCTGTCGGTGTAGATCCGCATGGAAGCCGCCGACAGCGCCAGGCCGTCGGGCTGGTTCTGCTGGTGCGACAGGGCCTCGAGCCAGTCGAAGGCCTTGCTGATCTCACCGGTCTGAAAGCCCGCCTGTTGCAGCTCGGCCCGCAGGGATTCTTCGTCCGTGTCGATCTCGATGTCATCATTCATATAATTTTCAAACAGATACATCAACACGTCGAGTACGTTTTCTTTCATAAAATCCTCTCACATTGCGCGATAAACCCCCGCGCCCGGGGCCGTTTTCACCAGGCCTTGCAGCTCCAGTAACAAGAGCATGGAGGAAACCGCTTCTGCCGTCAATCCACAACGTGCCACCAGCAGGTCCGGGGTCACCGGCTCGGAGTCCAGCTGCGCCAGCAATTCCCGGGCCGCCGCCGGCAGATCCGCCGGCACCGCGGAGGTGCCGGCGTGATCCTCGTCACACTCCGGGGGTGCCACGCAGCCGAGGCCGTGGAGCACGTCCGCCGCGGTCTCCGCCAGGATCGCCCCCTCGCGCAACAGGCCGTTGGTGCCCCGGGCGCGGGGATTGCGGGGCGAGCCCGGCACCGCGAAGACCTCGCGGCCCTGTTCCAGGGCGAATTCCGCCGTGATCAGGGAGCCGCTGCGCGCCGCCGCCTCCACCACCAGCACGCCCTGGCAAAGGCCGCTGATGACGCGGTTGCGCCGCGGAAAGTGATGGGGCCGCGGGCGGGTGCCCGGGGGGAATTCCGACACCAGCAGGCCATGCTCGGCGATACGCCGGGCGAGCTCACGATGGCGGGCCGGATAGACACGGTCAGGACCGGTGCCGAGCACGGCGAGGGTTCCACCCCCCACGGACAGGGCGCCGGCGTGGGCGGCGCCGTCGATGCCGGCGGCCAGCCCCGAGACGATGGTGCAGCCGACGCTGGCCAGCTCCGCGGCCATCTGCCGGGCGAGTTCCTCGCCCGCCGCGGAGGGCGTGCGCGAACCCACCACGGCGAGCATGGGATCCTTCTCCAGCAAGCTGGGGTCGCCGCGCAGAAATAACAAGGGCGGCGGATCGGCGATGGCCGCCAGCCGCCGGGGGTAGGCCGCCTCCCGGCAGGTGAGCAGGTGGTGCTCCGGCGCGCTGGCAAGCCAGGCCAGATCCGCCGCCACGCCGGCCTCGTCGGGGGCGGCGAGGTAATCCAGGGTCTCGCTGCCGAGCCCCAGCGCGGCGAGCTCGTCCCGCGGGGCGGCAAAGACCGCGTCGGGCTCGCCGAAGCGCGCCAGCAGGCGGGTGAAGGTGAGCGTGCCCACACCGGGCGCGCGGTTGAGCGCCAGCCAGGGGCGCAAGCGATTCTCGTCCATGAGTCTCCCTGTCGGTCCGTTGTCAGGCGAGCCACCAGTATATATAAAGATCAGGGGTACAAAAAAGCCGGCCGCCCCGACAGGGGAACGGCCGGCCGCGATGGCGTGCCGCCGGTTGGCCTGTCGGGCCTCAGGGGTTACGGACGTTGTCGAGGACCTTCAGGCCGCGGAAGGCCTCCAGCACCAGCGCGTAGCTGATCTTCTCGTAGGTCTTGAAGACCATCAGGGTGCCCGCCTTCTCGTCCGGCGTGATGTAATATTCCCCGGCAAGGACATCGCGCTGGCGCTTGCCGCGATGATAGATGGCCAGCACGCTACCCGCCTCGAGGCCGTCGCGCTCGCCACGGTTGAGGATCACCACCTGGTACTGGCCGAAACCGTCCAGGCCGTTGACCACCGACACCACCTGGCCCTCCACCTGCTTCGAGGGCGCGCGGGGCAGGAAGTTGAGCGAGATCTCCTCCTGGTCCACCGGCAGGAGGAGATCGCCCTGCAGGATCTCAAGCACCGCGTTGGTCACGCGCAGGGTGGACGGGTCGCCATCACGCAGCAGGCTGGCGGTACCGAGGTAGGTCAGCTTGCGGCCGATGACCTCGCCGCTCTGCGGATCCCGCAGGCGCTCGCCGAAACGCACCACGTAGTACAGGCCCTGACCGGGCTTGAATTCACCACGGGCATAGATCAGGTGACCGGTGCCGGCGGCCAGATGTTCCTCGTAGCTGGAGACAATGTAGGGAGCGTCTTCGAGGATCTCGTCGGGCACCACCACCGGCTGGGTCAGGTACGGCCCGATGTGCTGGCGCGGTATGGTTTCGATGGCCGACTCAATGGTGGTCACGCGCACCTTGGGCTCCCACTTCACCACCGGCAGGTTGCGCGTGGTGGGCGGCGGCGGGGGCGGCAGCGTGCCTTCGATGCCCAGCCGCGGCTGGCCGTCCACGTAGTAGAGCACGATCACGTCACCGGGATAGATGAGATGCGGGTTGCGGATCTCGGGGTTGATCTGCCACACCTCGGGCCAGCGCCAGGGATCACTCAGGAACTTGCCGGCGATGTCCCACAGGGTGTCGCCCTTCTTGACCACGTAGCGGTCCGGGTAGTCGGGGCGAAAGCCGCTGGGCGGCGCCGGCTCGGGTTCGGGTTCGGGTGCCGCCATGGGCATGGGCATGGGTTCCGCCGGGGCGGGCGCCGGGGGCTCGGCGGCGGGGGGTTCCCGGGTCGGCGCGCTGCTGCAGGCGGCCAGCAGTCCCGCCACGGCCAGCATCGCCAGCGTCGTCGGCAGGACGCGTAAGATCTCGATTCCTGAGCGATTTTTCTTTATCATTTGGCTTACCCTGAAAGACTGCCCTTGGTCGGTGGCAGGCGCTGCAAACGGGGCTCCCGTACCGCTCCATGCCCCCTTTTCAGCACACGGTTATCCTGTACGATCATAATGTTAGCAGCTTTTTCTATAGTTGTACTATAAATTACCGTCTACCCCATGGCAATACGCGAAATTCTTCACTTTCCCGACGAACGCCTGCGCACCCGGGCCGCCCCCGTGGCACAGGTGGACGACGAGATCCGCAAGCTCGTGGCCGACATGCTGGAAACCATGTACGACGCCCCGGGCATCGGTCTCGCCGCCACCCAGATCGACGTGCACCTGCGCGTCATTGTCATGGATCTATCGGAAGATCGCAGTGCGCCCTTAGTCCTGATCAACCCCGAGATCCTCGAAAAGGAAGGGGCGCAGAAAATGGACGAGGGCTGCCTGTCGGTACCGGGGATCTACGAGCCGGTGGAGCGCGCCAGCCACGTGCGCGTGCGCACCCTCGACCTGGAGGGCCGGGAGCACATCATCGAGGCCGACGATCTGCTGGCGGTGTGCATCCAGCACGAGATGGATCACCTCGACGGCAAGCTTTTCGTGGACTACCTCTCCGGTCTCAAGCGCGAGCGCATCCGCAAGAAGCTCAACAAGCAGAAGCGGCTGGCCCAGCCGGTGGCCCTCTGAGCCGGCCCGCCGCGTGCCCGCCTCCGGGTCTTCCTTTCCACGACACCGCCCCCGTCCGCCGCGCCGACCCGGCGAGCGCCCGATACCTGTAAACTGGGGTGGGATCCAGAACACGTATTCAGCATGCCCAAGCCCCTGAAAATCGTCTTCGCCGGCACGCCGGAATTCGCCGCCACCGCCCTGGCCGCCCTGCTGGACTCGCGCCACGAGGTGGTGGCGGTCTACACCCAGCCGGACCGCCCCGCCGGCCGCGGGCGCAGGTTGCGCCCGAGCCCGGTGAAGGCCCTGGCGCTGGCCCACCATCTGCCGGTGGTCCAGCCCGAGAGCCTGCGGGAGCCGGCGGAGCAGCAGGCCCTCGCCGCGTGGGGCGCGGATGTCATGGTGGTGGCCGCCTACGGGCTCATCCTGCCCCCCGAGGTACTGGCCACGCCACGCCTCGGCTGCATCAACATCCACGCCTCGCTGCTGCCCCGCTGGCGGGGCGCCGCCCCCATCCAGCGCGCCATCCTCGCCGGGGACAGGGAGACCGGCGTCACCATCATGCAGATGGACGCCGGCCTCGACACCGGCCCCATGCTGGCGCGGCGGGCCTGCCCCATCCACGATACCGATACCGCCGGCAGCCTGCACGATCGCCTCGCCACGCTGGGGGCCGAGGCCCTGCTGGCGGTCCTCGAGCAGCTCGACGAGGGCGGCCTGGTGCCGGAGCCCCAGGACGAGGCACAGGCCACCTACGCGGCGAAGATCGACAAGGCGGAGGCGCGCCTCGACTGGTCCCGCCCCGCCGTGGAACTCCACCGCGTGGTGCGCGCCTTCAACCCCTGGCCGGTGGCCTTCACCACCGCCTGCCCCGGCGGGGACGCCGCCCCGCTGCGCCTGCGCGTCTGGGCCGCCCGGCCCGAAACCGGCGCCCTCGGGTCCCCCGAAACCCCCGGTGCCCCGCCGGGCACGGTGCTCGAGGCCGGACCCACGGGGATCCGTGTCGCCTGCGGCATTGGCGCGCTGGTGCTCACCGAGCTCCAGCCCCCGGGCAGCAAACCCATGTCGGCGGCGGCCTTCCACAACGGCCACCCGTGGCTGGCACCGGGCCTGCGGCTGGGGGAGGCATGAATCCCCGTCGCCGGGCGCTGGAAGTGCTGCAGGCGGTGATCGGCGAGGGGCGCTCCCTCACCGAGGCGCTGGAAGGGGCGCTGGCCGAGGCCGGTGAGGCCGATCCGCGGGATGTCGCCCTGCTGCGCGCCCTGTGCTTCGGCGTCTGCCGCCACTACTTCCACCTGCGCTGCCTCCTCGGCCAGTTGCTCGATCGCCCCCTGCGGCGCAAGGACCGGGACGTGGAACTGGCCGCCCTGCTCGGCCTGTTCCAGCTCGGCTGGCTGCGCATTCCCGCCCATGCCGCCGTGGCCGAGACCGTGGCCCTGGCCGGGGCCCTGCGCAAGCCCTGGGCCCGGGGCCTGCTCAATGCCCTGCTGCGACGCTACCAGCGCGAGCGGGAGGCGCTGGAGGCGCGCGTCGGCGAGGACGAGGAGGCCGTCCACGACCACCCCCGCTGGCTGCTGGATCGCCTGCGCGCCGCCTGGCCGGCGGACTGGCCGTCCGTCGTGGCGGCCAACAACACCCCGGCGCCCATGAGCCTGCGGGTCAACCTCCGCCAGGGCGACCGCGAGGACTACCTGCGACAACTGGCCGCCGCCGGCATCGCGGCCCGCCTGGCGCCCGCCACCGAGGCGGGGATCGTCCTGGACGCGCCGGTGGACGTCGCACGGCTGCCGGGCTTCGCCGCGGGCCGGGTCAGCGTGCAGGATGGCGCCGCCCAGCTCGCCGCCCCCCTGCTGGACGCCCGCCCGGGGGAACGGGTGCTGGACGCCTGCGCCGCGCCGGGGGGCAAGACGGCCCACCTCCTCGAGCGCGAACCCGCGCTGGGGGAGGTGGTGGCGCTGGACAAGTCGGCGTCTCGCCTCGCGACCCTGGAGAAGGGACTGGCGCGCCTGGGGCTCTCGGCCACCACGCTGGCCGCCGACGCCGGTGCGCCGGCGGACTGGTGGGACGGGCGGCCCTTCCATCGCATCCTCCTGGATGCGCCCTGTTCGGCCACCGGCGTCATCCGCCGCCACCCGGACATCAAGCTGTTGCGCCGGGAGGCGGACATTCCCGCCCTGGCGGCCACCCAGCAGACCCTGCTGCGCCGCCTGTGGCCCTTGCTGCGCCCCGGGGGTATCCTTTTATATGCCACCTGTTCCGTGTTGCCAGAGGAAAATGCAAGGCAAATTGCGCAATTCCTGCAACAATGTACCGATGCCCGTCTTGCCATCGACTTCCACGCCCTGCCGGGGGCGCCGCCCGCGCCCGCGGGATCCGGTCCTGCCGTGGGCCGGGATACCGGCCATGGCTGGCAGATCCTCCCCGGCGAGTGGGACATGGACGGCTTTTTCTATGCCCGCCTGGTCAAGGACGGCTAGCCGCGCCCGGGGCCTGGCCCTGTTGCTCGCCACGCTCCTCGGCCTCGGCGGGGCGACGGCGGAGGTGGCCCTCGCCGCGGACGGCATGTCGGTGGAGGCGCCGCGCACCGAGATCGTCGAGGGCGTGCTTACCCTCTCGGCGCGGGTGCGCTATCACCTCAGTGACGAGGTCCTGGAGGCGCTCAACAGCGGGGTGCCGCTGTTCTTCGTCCTCGACATCGAGGTCGAACGTGTGCGCCGCTGGTGGCCGGATGCCACCGTCGCCACCTTGCAGCAGCGTTACCTGCTGCTCTATCACGCCCTCAGCGAAAAATACGTGGTGCACAATCTCAACAGCGGGGTACAGGGCAACTATGGCAGCCTGACCACGGCCCTGTGGTCCATGGGCCGGGTGGAAGGTCTGCCGCTCATCGACCGCGGGCTGCTCGATGCCGGCGCCGACTACGTGGTGCGCCTGCGCGCCACCCTCGATCTCGACGCCCTGCCGGCGCCCATACAGCCCCTTGCCCACCTGTCTTCCGACTGGCGCCTGGAAAGCCCATGGTACGAGCTGTCAGTCAGTCCCTGACGCGCGTCCTGCGCTTCCTCTTCAGCGGCAGCCGGCCGGTGGTGCTGCTCACCGTCCTCCTGCTGATTTCGCTGTACCTGCTCTCCAGCGCCACGCACCAGTCGGCGCGCTTCGGTGACTACTATCTGGTGTTGCTGGTGGTCAACGTACTCGCCATGCTCATCCTGGTGGGACTCATCGTCAAGCACGTCGCGCGCCTGCTGCAACAGTATCGCAGCAATGCCCCCGGTTCCCGCCTGACCCTGCGACTGGTCCTGCTCCTCGGCGTGCTGTCGGTGACGCCGGTGTCGATGGTCTACCTGTTCTCCCTCGACTTCATCCAGCGCGGCATCGACTCCTGGTTCGACGTGCGCGTGGAGGAGGCGCTGGACGACGCGCTGGAACTGAGCCGCGCCTCCCTCGGCGTGCGCATGCGCGACCTGCTGCGCGAGGCCCAGCACATGGCGCTGGTGCTGGCCGAGAGCCCGCCGGAGCTCGCCGCCCTGACCCTCAACGAACTGCGCGAGAACAGCCACGCCACCGAGCTGACCCTCTACAGCACCCGGGGTCGCATCCTCGCCTCCAGCACCCTCGATCCCAACCAGCTCGTGCCCCTGTGGCTGGACGACACCACCCACCTGCGCCTCGACCTCGGCGCCAACGAAGTGGGACTGGTGTCGGTACACGAGAAGGGACTGTTCATTCGCGCCGCGGTGACCGTGCCGGCGCTGATGCCGGGGCAGGACAACCGCATCCTGCGCGCGCTGTTTCCGGTGACCGCCTACATGAACGAGCTGGCCGACAGCGTGCAGGCCGCCTTCGCCCGCTACCAGGAGCTGGCCTACCTGCGCAAGCCGCTCACCTACAGCTTCGTGCTGACGCTCTCGCTGGTGCTGCTGCTCAGCGTCCTCACCGCGGTACTGGCCGCCCTGTCCTCGGCGCGACGGCTGATGCAGCCCATCTCCGATCTCGCCGAGGGCACGCGCGCGGTGGCGGCCGGCGACTACGCCAAGCGCCTGCCCCTGCCGTCGCGCCGTGACGAACTGGGCTTCCTGGTGCGCTCCTTCAACGACATGACGCGCCGCATCTCCGAGGCCCAGCGCGAGGTGCAGGCCAGCCAGCGCGCCGCCGAGGAACAGCGCGCCTGGCTCGAAGGCGTGCTCGCCAACCTGTCCTCGGGGGTCATCACCCTGGATACCGAGCTGCGCATCCGCACCGGCAACAACGTCGCCAGCCAGATGCTCGACGTGCCGCTGGGCGACTACCAGGGCCGTCCCCTCATCGAGGTGGTGGACGACCATACCCAGTTGCAGTTCGTCGTCGATGCCATCACGCCGCACCTGGAGCACAACGATGCCCAGTGGAGCGAGGAAGTGGTGCTGTTCGGCCCGGGCGGGCGACGCGTCTTCATCTGGCGCGGCACCACGCTGAGCGACCGGGACGGCAAGCCCGGCGGTCACGTCATCGTCTTCGACGACATCACCGCCCTCGTGCAGGCCCAGCGCGACGCCGCCTGGGGCGAGGTGGCGCGCCGCCTGGCCCACGAGATCAAGAACCCGCTGACCCCCATCCAGCTCTCGGCGGAACGCCTGCGCCACAAGTACCTGGCGCGCATGGCGCCCGAGGACGCCGATGTCCTCGACCGCTCCACGCGCACCATCGTCCAGCAGGTGGAGACCCTCAAGGAAATGGTCAAGGCCTTCTCCGACTACGCGCGCATGCCCACCATCCACCTCGAACCCCTGGATCTCAACCAGCTGGTGCGCGAGGTGGCGGATCTCTACGACGAGGGTGAGGAGACCCCCTGGTTCGCGCTGGACCTGGATCCGGCGCTGCCACCCATCGACGCCGACGACGGCCGCCTGCGGCAGCTGCTGCACAACCTGTTCAAGAACGCCCTGGAGGCGGTAGACTTCCGGCCCAGCCAGCCGGTGCGCGTCAGCACGCGCTGCATGCAGGAGGCCAACTGCCATTTCATCGAAATGCGCGTCGAGGATGCGGGACCCGGGATCCCGGAAGACATCATGGCGCAGCTCTTCGAGCCCTACGTCACCACCAAGCCGCGCGGCTCGGGGCTGGGGCTGGCCATCGTCAAGAAGATCGTCGAGGAACACGGCGGCATGGTGTGGGCCGAGAATCGCGGCGCGAAGGGCGGCGCCTGCCTGATCATTCGCCTGCCCGTCTCGCGCGAGGAAAACCCGCCCCGCGACGGGGAAAGCGGGGGTACAATGACAGACCGGGAAAGTGATGACAGCCATGCCGCAGCCTGAAGCCCAGACCCCCAAGACGCCGCCGGCCCCGGCTCACGCGCCCTTCATCCTCGTCGTCGACGACGAGCCGGACATCCGCGACCTGCTGCGCGAGATCCTCGAGGATGAAGGTTACGAGGTGGCCACCGCCGAGAACGGCGCCGCCGCCCGCGAGGCCCACCGCCACCGGCGCCCCGACCTGGTGCTGCTGGACATCTGGATGCCCGACATCGACGGCATCACCCTGCTCAAGGAGTGGTCGGTGGAGGGCCGCCCGCCCATGCCGGTGATCATGATGTCCGGCCACGGCACCGTGGAGACCGCCGTCGAGGCCACCCGCCTCGGCGCCTACGACTTCATCGAAAAGCCCCTCTCGCTGGCCAAGCTGCTGCTCACCATCGAGCATGCCATCGAGGCGGACAAGCTGCAGAAGGAAAACCAGGGCCTGCGCTCGGTGAGCGACCAGCTCGACGAGCCCATCGGCCACAGCGGCGTCATCCAGCGGCTCAAGACCCGCATCCGGCGCATCGCCGAGCACGACACGCCGGTGCTCATCCTCGGCGAGCCGGGCAGCGGCCTGCGCGCCGTGGCCCGCTACCTGCACACCAGCAGCCCGCGCGCCACGCGGCCCTACCGCGAGCTGAGCGTCGGCACCCTGCAGGCGGGGCATGCCGCGCAGACCCTGTTCGGCAGTGAGGCGGGCGAGAAGATCGAATACGGCCTGCTGGAAGAGACCGCCGGCGGGACCCTGTTCATCTACGACATCGCCGATCTCGATGCCGAGCTGCAACTCAAGCTGGAATCGGCGCTCGCCGGCGGCGAGTTCTACCGCATGGGCGGCCACCAGGCCGTGCCGCTGGCCACGCGCGTCGTCGCGGGCACCGCCGCCGATCTCGAGATCCTGGTGGAACAGGGCGGTTTCCGCCGCGAGCTGTACTATCATCTCAATATCCTGCCCCTGCAGGTGCCACCCCTGCGCGAGCACCGCGAGGACGTGCCGGAATTGCTCAACTTCTACACCAATCTGTATGTCAACCAGGACAACCTGCCCTACCGGCACTTTACCGTGGCGGCACAGAACAAGCTGCGCAACTACGGCTGGCCGGGTAATATCCGCGAGTTGAGCAACCTGGTGCAACGACTGTTGATCACCGGCAGCGGGAATGAAATCGAGCTCGACGAGGTCAACGCCAGTATCGAATCCATGCGCGCCGACCAGGCCGGCACGCTGCCGGGGCGCAGCGGTTTCGACCTGCCCCTGCGCGAGGCCCGCGAGCAGTTCGAGAAGGCCTATTTCGAATACCAGCTGGAGAAGACCGGCGGCAGCGTCGGCAAGGTCGCCGAACTGGCGGCCATGGAACGCACGCACCTGTATCGCAAACTCAAGGCGCTGGGTATCGAACCGAAGAAGTTCGCCCGCGGCAAATAAGCAAGAAGAACAAACGACCATGAAGATTCTGATTCTCGGTGCCGGCCAGGTCGGCTCCTCGCTGGCCAAGAACCTGGCCAGCGAGGCCAACGACATCACCCTCGTCGATGTCAACGATTACGTCCTGCGTTCCCTGCAGGACCGCCTCGACATCCGTACCGTGTGCGGGCTGGCCTCGCACCCCGATATCCTGCGCCGCGCGGGTGCCGACGATGCCGACATGGTCATCGCCGTGACCGACTCCGACGAGGTCAACATGGTGGCCTGCCAGGTGGCCTATACCATCTTCCACACGCCCACCAAGATCGCCCGCGTGCGCCACGTGGAATACCTCTCGGTGCCGCAGCTCTTCAACCAGGAGGCGCTGCCCATCGACGTGCTCATCAGCCCCGAGCAGCTGATCACCAGCTATATCCAGCGCCTCATCGAACACCCCGGCGCCCTGCAGGTGCTGGACTTCGCCGACGGCCTGGTGCAGCTGGTGGCGGTGAAGGCCTATTACGGCGGGCCGCTGGTGGGTCACCAGCTCAAGGAACTGCGCGAGCACATGCCCAACGTGGAGACACGCGTTGCCGCCATCTACCGCCGCGGCCAGCCCATCATTCCCGAGGGCGCCACCGTCATCGAGGCCGACGACGAGGTGTTCTTCATCACCGCCACGCGCAACACGC
The DNA here is from genome assembly GCA_027005735.1 of Chromatiales bacterium. Classification (GTDB taxonomy): domain Bacteria; phylum Pseudomonadota; class Gammaproteobacteria; order CAMYNG01; family CAMYNG01; genus HyVt-448. The sequence goes on from JALTLF010000085.1 coordinate 59,681, forward strand.
GCGCGGTGATGGGGGAGTTGCGCCGCCTGGACAAGCCCTACAAGCGCATCCTCATCGGCGGCGGCGGCAACATCGGCAAGAGCGTGGCGCGCGCGCTGGAGAAGCGTTACCAGGTGAAGCTCATCGACCACAATGCCGAACGCACGCGCGCCATTTCCCAGGAGCTGGAAAAGGCCATCGTCCTGCTCGGCGACATCGCCGATCAGGACCTGCTGCTGGACGAGAACATCGAGAACACCGACGTTTTCTGCGCCCTGACCAACGACGACGAGGCCAACATCCTCTCCGCCATGCTGGCCAAGCGCCTCGGCGCGCGCAAGGTGATGTCGCTCATCAACCGCGCCTCCTATGTCGATCTCGTCGAAAGCGGCGACATCGACATCGCCATCTCGCCCCAGCAGGCCACCATCGGCAGCCTGCTGACCCATATCCGACGAGGCGACGTGGTCAAGGTGCATTCCCTGCGCCGTGGCGCGGCCGAGGCCATCGAGGCCATCGCCCATGGCGACGAGAGCACGTCCCGTGTAGTGGGCCGCACCATCGACGAACTCAACCTGCCGCCGGGCACCACCATCGGGGCCATCATCCGCGACGGCGACGTGCTCATCGCCCATCACGACACGCGCATCGAGTCGGAGGACCACGTCATCCTGTTCCTCGTCGACAAGTCCCGCATTGCCGAAGTGGAGCATCTTTTCCAGGTCGGCATTACCTTCCTGTAACCAGGAACCGGCATGCAGCTCCTCGTCATTCAACGCGTCGTCGGCCGGCTGCTTACGGTCTTCAGCCTTGCCATGGTGCCGCCCATGGTCGTATCGCTGATTTACTCCGATGGCGCGCTGGCACCCTTCATCGAGGCCTTTCTCGTCACCGCCATCACCGGGCTGATCCTGTGGTTGCCGGTCCGTAGCCACCGGCGGGAGATGCGCCTGCGCGACGGCTTCGTCATCGTCGTGCTGTTCTGGACGGTACTGGGGAGCTTCGGCGCACTGCCCTTCCTGCTCGCCGATTCCCATTCGCTGGGTTTCTTCGATGCACTCTTCGAGTCCATCTCGGGGCTGACCACCACCGGCGCCACGGTCATCGAGGGCATTGACAGGTTACCTCCTTCCATCCAGTTCTATCGCCAGCAGCTGCAGTGGATGGGCGGCATGGGTATCATCGTGCTGGCAGTGGCCATCATGCCCATGCTGGGCATCGGCGGCATGCAGCTATACCGCGCCGAGACGCCGGGACCCATCAAGGACAGCAAGCTCACGCCGCGCATCACCGAGTCGGCCAAGGCCCTGTGGTACATCTACCTGGCGCTGACGGTGGCCTGCATGCTGGCCTACTGGGCCGCCGGCATGGATCTCTTCGATGCCATCGCGCACAGCTTTTCCACCGTCGCCATCGGCGGCTTTTCCACCCACGACGAGAGCATGGGCTATTTCTTCGGGAAACCCATGGTTGAAGTGGTGGCCATCATCTTCATGCTCCTCTCCGGCGTCAACTTCGCCCTGCACTTCGTCGCCTGGCGTTCGCGCTCCATCGCGGGCTACCTGCAGGATCCCGAGTTCCGCGCCTATGTCTTCATCCTGCTGCTGGTGACCGTCCTCACCACCAGCTACCTGGCACTGACGCACAGTTTCCCCCATGTCGGCCACGCGGTGTTGCACGGCGTGTTCCAGGCGGTTTCCATCGGCACCACCACCGGCTTTACCACCCAGGACTATTCCCTGTGGCCGGGTTTTCTGCCGGTGCTGCTGCTGTTTACCAGTTTCATTGGTGGCTGTGCCGGCTCCACCGGCGGTGGCATGAAGGTCATCCGCTTCCTGCTGCTCCTCAAGCAGGGGCTGCGCGAAGTCATGCGCGTGATCCATCCCAATGCGGTGATCCCCATCAAGATCGGACGCAAGCCGGTCTCCAACAAGGTAGTGGATGCGGTATGGGGCTTCTTTGCCGCCTACGTTGGCCTGTTCATTTTTTTCATGCTTCTGCTCATGGCCGATGGCCTCGACCAGGTGACCGCCTTTTCGGCCGTGGCCGCCTCCATCAACAATCTTGGCCCGGGCCTGGGCGAGGTCTCCACCAGCTACGCGAGCATCAGCGACTTTTCCAAGGCGGTTCTCGCGCTGGCCATGCTCATGGGCCGCCTGGAGATCTTCACCCTGCTGGTGTTGCTCACGCCGGCCTTCTGGCGCAAGTAGATGCCATGGAACGCCTGCGCTTCGTGCAGAAACTGCTGGGCCTGTTTCTGGCGCTCTACAGCCTGACCCTGCTGCCACCGCTGTTGATTTCCCTTTTCTACCGTGACCACGAGGCCACCCCCTTTCTGCTCAGCATCGGCGTGACGGTGCTTCTCGGGCTCGCCCTGTGGTGGCCGGCGCGTCAGGTCAGGCGCGAGCTCAAGACGCGCGATGGCTTCATCGTCGTGGGCCTGTTCTGGATCGGCCTTGGCATGCTGAGCTCGCTGCCGTTTCACTTCGGCGCCCACATGGACTTTACCAACTCGGTTTTCGAGGCCGTCTCCGCCTTCACCACCACGGGGGCGACGGTGCTCACGGGCCTCGACGACATGCCGCCCTCGCTGCTGTTCTACCGCCAGCAGTTGCAGTGGCTCGGCGGCATGGGCGTCATCGTGCTGACCGTCGCCATCCTGCCCATGCTGGGCGTGGGCGGCATGCAGCTCTACAAGGCCGAGACCCCCGGCCCCTTCAAGGACGAAAAGATCCTGCCGCGCATCGGCCACGCGGCACGCTCCTTCTGGCTGATCTACTGCGGCCTCACCGCCGCCTGCGCGCTGGCCTACTGGGTGGCCGGCATGGGGCTGTTCGACGCCGTCGCCCACAGCCTCTCCACCGTCTCCACCGGGGGGTTCTCCACCCATGACGCCAGCCTCGCCTGGTTCCACAGCCCTGCCATCGAGGCCGTGGCCATCGTCTTCATGCTGCTCGGCGGCATCAACTTCAGCATTCATTTCCTCGCCCTCACCCAGCGCCGGCCGGATGCCTACCTGGGCGACGTGGAGGTACGCACCTACCTGTTGTACATCCTGCTGGCCACACTGATCATCGCCGCGGAACTCTATCGCACCCATTACCACGACGACGTGGGCTCGGCCCTGCGCTACAGCCTGTTCCAGACCGCCTCGGTGGTCACCAGCACCGGCTTCGTCACCGAGGACTTCTCCCTGTGGCCGGACTTCGTACCCGTATTGCTGTTCCTCCTCGGCTTCGTCGGCGGCTGCGCCGGCTCCACCGCCGGGGGCATGAAGGTGATCCGCTTTATTCTCATGTTCAAGCAGGGGCCGCGCATGGTGCTGCGCCTCGTGCACCCCAGGCTGGTGCGCCCCACCAAGCTGGGCAGGCGTGTGGTGCCCGAGCGCGTCATCGATGCGGTGTGGGGCTATTTCGCGCTTTATCTCGCGACTTTCGTGGTCATCATGCTGGCGCTCATGGCCACGGGCCTGGACCAGGTGACGGCCTTTTCCGCCGTCGCCACCAGCATGAACAACCTCGGCCCCGGTCTCGGCAAGGTAGCATCCAATTTCCAGGGGATCAGTGACGCCGCCAAGTGGCTGCTGGCGCTGGCCATGCTTATGGGCCGCCTGGAGATCTTTACCCTGCTGGTCCTGCTCACCCCGGCCTTCTGGCGCAAGTGAACATGAACGACAATCCCGACCGGCTACGCTGGGACGCACGCTACCGGGATGCCGCGGGTCCCGGCAACGCCTGCCGCGTATTGCGCGAAAACCTTCACCTCCTGCCGGCGCGGGGCCGGGCACTGGATCTCGCCTGCGGCACCGGCGGCAACGCCCTGCTGCTCGCCGAGCGCGGCCTCGACACCGAGGCCTGGGACATCTCACCGGTGGGACTCGCCGTGCTGCAACGCACCGCGGCGGCACGCAGCCTCGCCATCACCACGCGGGAAGTGGATCTGGCCCACGCGACCCTGCCGCGAGCCGCCTTCGACCTCATCGTCGTCAGCCGTTTTCTCGAACGCGCCCTGTGCCCGGCCATCGCCGACGCCCTGCGCCCCGGCGGGCTGCTGTTCTACCAGACCTTCACCCGGGAACGCGTCGGCGAGGGCGGGCCGAAGAACCCCGAATGGCGGCTGGCGCGGGGCGAGCTGCTGCGCCTGTTCGCCGATCTCGAGCCCGTGGTCTACCGCGAGGAAGGCCTGCTCGGCGATACCTCGCAGGGCTTTCGAGACGAAGCCATGCTGGTGGCGCGGCGCCTTGCCCCGGCGTGAAAGCGCCTACGGTCCGTAAGGGTAAGGAACACGCCGTTGAACCGGGGACTCAAGGTTCTCCCTCTCATGTCGATAAACCCGTAAGCCCCCTGCATTCTGTACCATCGATTTAGAGGTTGGCGATGAAGATCCAAGTCCGTGTTCTGGTCCTTTTTGCCCTGTTGGCGGGCGGCATGGCCCTTTCCGCTGATTTTCTTGGCACCTTGATGGGTATTGGCGAACCCCTGCGCGCCCTGCTGACGGCGCTTCTCACTGCCACATTGACCGCCGGTTTTGGCAGCATGCTGATTCGCTGGTGCTTCCGGCCCCTGCACAGGCTTGCCAACGACAGCGGGCAGGCGGATCCCGACGATCCGCTCCTGCAACCCGTCGCCGAACACCTCCACGAGGCCCGACAGCAACTCCAGGATCTGCTAAAGCGAGTCAGTGCCATTTCAAGTGAATTGTCGATGACAAGCTCGCAGATCTTCGCCAGCATGGAACAGGCCGAGCGCAGCATCGATCAGCAACGGGCGGAGACCGAGCAAGTCGCCACGGCCATGAACCAAATGACTGCTACGGTAGAGGAGGTGGCGCGCAATACCGCCGAGGCCTCGGACGCCGCGGGCGCTGCCCTCGACGCGAGTAACCAGGGATTGTCCATCGCACGTACCGCGCGTAGCGATATCGAAGTACTGGTGGAGAACGTGGACAATGCCTCGCGTGTCATCAGCAAACTGGAAGAGGAGAGCAGCAATATCGGTGTCGTTCTGGATGTTATAAAGGGTATCGCCGAACAAACCAACCTTCTGGCCCTCAATGCGGCCATCGAAGCCGCCCGCGCAGGGGAACAGGGCCGCGGCTTCGCCGTGGTCGCAGACGAAGTACGCACGCTCGCCTCGCGTACCCAGGAATCGACTCGGGAGATCGAGGAGATGATCAGTCGCCTGCAGGAAGGCGTGCGTGACTCCGTCGCAGTCATGGAAGTGGCCGTGGAAAAAGGACAGGGCGGATCCGAACAGGTTGGCCGCACCCTCGCGGCTCTGGATACTATACTCAACGCCGTCAATACCATGTCAGAGATGAACGCCCACATCGCCAGCGCCACCGAGGAGCAGAGCCAGGTCGCCAACGAGATCAACCGCAACATTGTCAACATCAACCAGCAGGGCGTTACCACCGCCGAAGACGCCGCAGCGGCCCGGCAGGCGTGCGAACAGCTTGCGGGATTCTCTACCCGGCTTCAGGAATTGACCTCGACATCCGGCTCTCTCGATCTTTCCGCTGCACGCGCTGCGCACCTGAACTGGAAGACTCGCCTGCGCAGTTTTCTCGATGGAAAAGAATCACTGACGATGGACGAGGCCGTGTCACATCGTCACTGCAAGTTTGGAAAATGGTATTACAGTGAAGGTCTGGCGCTATACGGCCACCTTCCTGCTCTCCAGGCCGTTGAAAAACCCCACGAGCAACTTCATAAGCTCGTGCGGACGATCATCGAGCACAAGGAGCGTGGGGATCTACAGCAGGCGGAGGAGGCCTACCAGGATCTGGCCCGTGTCTCGGAAACCATTGTCCAGTTTCTGAATGAAACGGAACAACAAGCGTCGGGGCAAGTGTAGCCCGCTATCGCCCACTTTCTTGCACCATCTACCCATATGAATGCGCGCCGCACGCAGGTGGATGACGCCTCCTCTTATGATGCGTTTGAAGTTCTAAATACGTGTTCCGAATTCCACTACAATTTACACACGTCGAACTCTCTGGGACGACGTTTACGCACCGTCAGCTGCACGGATGGGGCTGTCGAGCGTACAGGGACGTATGTACCGCGTGTTAGTAAACGTCGTCCCGGAGAGAGACAGGCAGATTAGGCAATCCGCTCATTCTCAGGTGATCGGGTATTTGGGACACGTATCTAGATCGTAATTGGAATGTTTTGCTCGAAACTTTTCATGGCAATCATTCCGTGTCGTCGATCGCTTATTTCTGAAAAAGCAGGTCCACCCGAAAATACCTGGCGCATACAGTAGTGCGGAAACGATCAAGCCGGCAACAGATCGGTAAACACGAAACCGTCGCGCGCGACGGTTTCACCGGTCTCGATGGCAAGGGGCGCGTCGAACATGGGGCCGTCCCAGGCGAAGGAGTGGAATTCGCCGTACTCGCCGCAGGGATCGCAG